>JAFGEX010000117.1 GCA_016931355.1 bacterium | reverse complement strand
GACTACAGACAGGGCGGGATTTCCGTTCTTCAGGCGGATGAATACCAGGATATTATGATCGATCTTCTGCCCCGGCTTTCTCCGGATATCGTCATCCACCGGCTGGTCGGAGAGATACACAGCAGCCTGCTCGTCGCGCCGCATTGGGCGGTCACCAAGACGCAGTTCGTCCGGGACCTGGAGGCGAGGATGGAGAGCCTGGCGTTGCGGCAGGGATCGGCACTATAGTAGGGATTCGGGAATAGGGGATCGGGGATCGTGAAATTTTGGATTGCTGATTTTGGATTGCTGATCGATCAGCTTTGAAATCAAGAATCCGCAATCCACAATCAAAAATTGTTCGCCAATCGTCAATTGTCCATCGGAAATGATCCCGTGCTTCGTGCATCGGGCATCGGTAAAAGATGGGATCGTCGGGCCACCTCCGGGAGGTGGTTTTTTGCCGACCCATAAAACAGATCTGATATCGTTAATCTGGATTCTGAGATCTGAGATCAAGGGGGTTGTGTCATCCCCGGTTCAGGGGGCTAAAAGACACCCGGTTTCGATCCTCATTCGCCCATACAACCCGTGACGGCGTGCCGCATGCCAAGGATCACAGGCAGGCAAATTCTTCCATTCCATCGCGATTTGCCGCACCTTTCCCATAGGGCAGAGGTCGTTCTTCCGGGTCTCCCCAAAAAGAGAACACCAACACCCATTTTTTCCCTTGCATTTTTCCTTTAATTATATGATCTTGTATGCATTGATTGGAGGGAGGGTTCATGCTCGTCTCAAAAATCATGATTCAGTCCTTCAAATCCATTAAAGAATTGACGCTGCCCGTGGATTCCAAGGTGACCGTTCTCATAGGGCCGAACGAGTCCGGCAAGACCAACATGCTGAAGGCCATCGAATCCTTCAGGCCCGACGTGCCGCTCACCCTGGACAAAACCTGCCAGTATTCGGATCATTACACCGAGGGGAAAACGCCGAAAATCGGCATTGAATTCGGCGGTTTTTCGAGGGAAGAAAAAAATGTCCTGATCAAGATGTACGAGGGATTCCGGGCCATCGATTCCTTCATCCTGCACCGGGAAGGCAATGAGCTGACCGATTACAAAATACAGACGGAAGACAAGACCCTGGCCATCGGCAACATCAAGCCGATCATCGCCATCCTGCCGAAAATCCGCTATTATGACACCATCCCCCTGATACGCGACCGGGTGGACCTCGACAGCCTGCTTCACAAATCCGAGGATTATCTGACCGAACTCAACCTGCTGAAAATCGGGGCCGTGGACGATCCGCGTCTCGTATTCGAAGACAGCACACGCGGCAGGAGGTTCACCGAGGAGACGGGGCGCGTCATCACACAGCGCATCCGGGAGGCCTGGTCCCAGGACTCGAGCCTCGAGATCAAGCTGCGGGTCAACGGAAAACTCCTTTACATTGATTTCAGCGACGAGACGACGGTTTACGACACGCCCAAGACGCGTTCGCCCGGATTCCTCTGGTATCTCTCCTTCTTCATCAATTTCATCGCCACTACGAATGAGGCGAAACCCAATGAATACTTGTTCCTGCTCGACGAGCCGGGCACCCATCTCCATCCGTCCGGGCAGAAAGACCTGACTACACTGCTCGAAGGCCTGGCGGATAAAAATCAGGTGATCTACACCACCCACTCCCCCTTCATGATCAACAAGGCTTCTCCGCAGCGTGTTCGCGTGGTTTCCAAGACGACAGCGGGGACGGCTGTGGACAACGAGGCATACCGCGAAAACTGGAAGCCGCTCAGGCAGTCCATCGGGCTCACAGTCGGCGATTTGTTCTTCTTCAGCAAGGGTCCCATCATCGAACAGCCGAACGAAAAGGGCCTTTCTTTCAAATTTAAAAAGAAAGGGGCGGCCTGATCAGGACCGCCCCTCGGGATTCTATTCTGATTGACCGGACCGTCAGGAATTCTTTTTACGGGATTCCTTTTTTTGGCCCTCTTTCTTCCCGGTTTCTTTCTTTTTCGATTTCTTTTCGCTGCCCTGCCCGGCTTCCGAATCTTTCTTGCCGGATTCCTTTTTGCCGGACTCTTTCTTCTTCGACTCCGCCGGGGATTCCGCGGCCTTCGCCTCTTTCTTTGAAGCCGCCTTCCTGGACGCCCCTTTCGCGGCCTCCTCCTTTTTGGACGGTTCCGTTTTTTCGCCCTTCTTTTTCTTCTTCGCCGCCTCGGCCTTCTCTTCCTTGATTTTTTTCTTCTTGCTCGCGGTCTCGAAACCCACGAGTTCGATGATGGCCATTCTGGCGCCGTCCCCCGCGCGCTGCCCCAGCTTCACGATGCGCGTATATCCTCCGGGTCTGCCGGCGAATTCAGGTGCGATTTCATCGAAAAGAATCCTGACCGCTTTCTTTTGCCTGAGGGTGGAAAGGGCCAGCCGGCGCGCGTGGAGGGTCCCCTTCCTGCCCAGAGTGATCAGCCGCTCCGAAAACGGACGGACCGCCTTGGCCTTGGCCTCGGTGGTCGTGATGTGCTTGCGCTCGAAAAGCGCGCAGGCCAGGTTGGCCAGGACGGCCTTCCGGTGGGAAGCGGTTCTACCCAGTTTCGTGATCGCATTACGATGTCGCATGAAAAAGAATCTCCTTGCAATTGGGGGCCTTAACCGGATTCCCCTTTGAGATACCGGTCCACATCCATGCCGAAATGAATCCCCTTCTCTTCGAGGATCTTGGACAATTCCTGCAGGGATTTACGCCCGAAATTTCTGAATTTGAGCATTTCCTGTTCGTCCCTGCGGACCAGATCCCCGATGGTCTGGATGTCCGCCGCCTTGAGGCAGTTATGGGAGCGCACGGAAAGCTCCAGCTCGTCCACGCTCATTTTCAGAAGCTTGCGGATCCTGAGGATTTCCTCGTCTATTTCGGAGATTTCCTCCTTTTCCGGCTCCACGTCGAATGAGATGAACAGCTCGATGTGATCCTTCAGGATCTGGCCGGCGTATGTCAGCGCGTCGTCGGGCGTGACGCTGCCGTCTGTCCACACTTCCAGGATCAGCCTCTCGTAGTCCGTCTTGTGCCCGACGCGGGTGTTCTCCACCGTGTATTTGACCTTCTTGATGGGATTGAAAATCGCATCCAGGGAAATCGTGCCGATGGGCTGCTCGGGGACGCTGTTCTCTTCAGCCGGGATGTATCCCCTTCCCCTTCCGACTTTCAGTTCCATGTTGAAGTCGGCATCCTTGTTCAGCGTGGCAATCAGAAGATCCGGATTCAGAACCTCGAAATCCGGGGACTCCTTCTGTATATCTCCCGCCTTGAAGGTCCCCGGTCCCTTGAGATGAAGGATGACGCGGTCCGGCCGCTTGTTCATGAGCTTGAAACGGACCTGTTTCAGATTCAGGATGATTTCGGACACATCCTCGACCACGCCGGGGATCGCTGAAAACTCATGGAGAACCCCGTCGATCTTCATCTGGGTAATGGCCGCGCCCTGCAGTGAGGACAACAGCACCCGGCGCAGCGCGTTTCCGATGGTGACGCCGAAACCGCGCTCAAGGGGCTGAACGATGAACTTGCCGTAATCCGTGGCATAGGTCGATTCGTCCCTCTCGACACCGGCGGGCATTTGCATATGGATTCGATTCATTGACATCCTCGAATGAATTTCAATGGATTATTTCGAGTACAGTTCCACGACCAGATTCTCGTTGAACGGGACCGGGATATCGGCCCTGGCCGGCCTCTCCAGGTAAGTCCCTTCGAGCTTGGCCTTGTCCAGAAGCAGCCAGGGCAGCTGCTGGCCTTCCCGAATGCGCCTGATCGACTGGTGTATGCCTTCCAGCTTGCGGCTCTTCTCGCGAATCTGGATGACATCGCCGGGCCTGGTCTGGTAGGACGGGATATCGACCAGCTTCTGATTGACCAGAATATGCCTGTGCCTGACCAACTGCCTGGCGGTCGTGCGCGAAGAAGCGAATCCCAGGCGGTAAACGACATTGTCCAGCCTGCTTTCCAGGGCGATCAGCATGTTTTCGCTGGTGATCCCTTTCCTGCGGTTCGCCTTCTCGAAAGCGTTCCGGAACTGGGATTCCAGAAGCCCGTAATACCTCTTGATCTTCTGCTTTTCCCTGAGCTGGGCGCCGTAATCGGACAGTTTGAGGCGTCTCGCCTTTCCATGCTGTCCGGGGGGAAATCCTTTTCTTTCAAAAGCGCATTTAACGGTCATGCAGCGCTCGCCCTTGAAAAACAATTTTTCCCCTTCACGGCGACAGATCTTGCACACGGGACCATTGTATTTTGCCATAACTTGGAACCTCGACCTTATATTGTTTTATACCCTGCGTCTCTTCGGCGGACGGCAACCATTGTGCGGTATGGGGGTCACATCGCGTATGGCTGTGACTTCCAGGCCCGAAGCCTGAAGGGAACGGATCGCCGCCTCCCGGCCGGCGCCCGGGCCCTTGACTGTGACATTGACCCGCTTCAGTCCCAGATCGATCGCCTCCTTCGCCGCAGACTTGGCCGCCATCTGCGCCGCCCAGGGCGTATTCTTCCTCGCCCCCTTGAAACCCGCCCTGCCCGCGGTCGCCCATGAAATCACATTGCCGTAATTGTCGGTCAGGGTCACCACCGTATTGTTGAAAGTGGACTTAATATGGGCATGGCCCTCGGATTCGACTTTCTCTTTCTTCTTCTTTCTGCCTTTTTTCGGAGCTAACAAGGGTCTCCTCCTCGCATTTTATTTTGCGGCGGCCGGCCGCCTATTTCTTCCTCTTGCCGGCCACTGTTTTCTTCCTGCCTTTGCGCGTCCGGGCGTTCGTTCTCGTCCTCTGGCCGCGGACGGTCAAGCCCTTGCGGTGTCTCATCCCCCTGTAACATCCGATGTCGATGAGACGCTTGATGTTCATCGTCGTTTCGGCCCTGAGGGCGCCTTCGACCTTGTATCTCGCATCAATGACGGAACGGATCTTGGCGATTTCCGCGTCCGTCAGCTTGTTGACGCGTGTATCCGGATTGACTCCTGCCGACTTCAGGATGTCCCGGGATGACGAAAAACCGAGCCCGTAAATATACGTCAGGGCCGCTTCGACCCGCTTGTCCTTGGGAAGGTCCACTCCCGCAATACGAGCCACATTACCTCCTTATCGTTCCAGGTTTTTTTAACCCTGCCGCTGCTTGTGGCGGGGATTGGTGCAGATGACGCGGATGACCCGCTTGCGCCTGATGATCTTGCATTTATCGCAGATTTTTTTAATGGATGCCCTGACTTTCATGGAATGTTCGGCCTTTCGTTATTTGTATCTGTAAACAATGCGTCCCCGGGTGAGATCGTAAGGGGACAGTTCCACCGTGACCTTGTCGCCCGGCAGTATTTTGATGTAATGCATGCGCATTTTCCCGGACACATGGGCCAGCACCTTGTGCCCCCCCTCCAGTTCAATGCGGAACGTCGCATTGGGAAGGGTTTCCAGAATGGTTCCGTCCACGCGGATTGCCTGTTCCTTACCCATTCCATCTCCACGGTTCGTCTTCGATCCCGAAAGTGAGAATTTCCGGACCGCCCTTCCGCACGATGACCGTATGTTCAAAATGAGCAGACGGGAGCCGGTCCCTGGTTTTCACGGTCCAGCCGTCCTCCTGGATTTCGACCTCGTAAGTCCCCATGTTGACCATCGGCTCAATCGCGAAGACCATGCCTTCGCTCAGTTTCGGCCCCTGATGGGGTGATCCGAAATTCGGGATCTGAGGAGGCTCGTGCAGCTTCCGGCCGACGCCGTGCCCCACGAGGGACCGGACGACGCTGAAATGCGCCCCTTCCGCGTGGCTCTGGATCGCATGGGAGATGTCCGAAAGCCGTTTCCCGCTTCTGCACTGAGACAGGCCCTTGTAAAGGGCTTCCTTGGTCGCAATCATCAGCCGGGTTTTTTCATCCGTCATATTACCGATGCCGTAGGTTTTGGCTGCGTCGCTGTAAAAACCGTCCATTTCAACGCCGATGTCCAGGCTGACCAGAGCTCCCTCCTTGATGACCGCATCCCCCGGGATGCCGTGCACGACCTCCTCGTCAATGGAAATGCAGACGCTTGCCGGATAACCCATGTATCCCTTGAAGGCCGGTCGTCCGCCGCCGCTTCGAATGATTTCATCGGCCATCGCGTCGATCTCGCGCGTGGCAATGCCGGCCTTGAGATGCGGCTCCACGCCGTGGAAAATCTTCACCAGAAGATCGGCGCTTTTCCGGATTTTGGACAGCTCCGCTTCGGACCGGACCGCAATCATGCTTCACAATCCCAGATCCGCCAGAATGCGGCCCGAAATGTCCTCAATGGAACCCGTGCCGGGCACGGAGATCAGCAGTTTCCTCCCCTCGTACTACCGGATCAGGGAACGCGTCTGTTCTTCGTACACCTGGAGCCGCCTGCGTATCGTTTCCGGCTCGTCGTCCTTTCTGCGACTGATGGAACCCGGACAGCGGGGGCAGCGGTCCCCGATCTTAAGGCCGTCGTTCTTCTGAACCACGTATCCGCATTGCTGGCAAACCAGCCGCTGCGACAGCCGTTCGACGATGGTCTCGGTCGGGACCTCGATGGATACGACGGCATCCAGCTTGACGCCGAGGCGCATCAGCACTTCGTCGAGTTTTTCCGCCTGCGTCACCGTCCTGGGAAATCCGTCCAGGATGAATCCCGTTTTACAGTCCGGACGGGACAGCCTTTCCGACACCATCTGCACGATCAGTTCGTCAGGAACCAGCTCTCCCTTGTCCATGAAAAACTTCGCCTGAAGCCCAAGGGGCGTGGAGGAGCGGACGTTGTCCCTCAGCATGTCGCCCGTTGAAACCTGGGGCCATTTCATCAGCTCCGCCAGCCGGATCGCCTGGGTCCCCTTGCCCACGCCGGGGGCGCCCAGCAAAATGAGTCTTTTCCCCTTTGCCAAGCGAATCTCCCGCATGATTACGATCGCCGCCCACGCAGCTTGCCGGTCTTCAGGAAACCGTCATAATGCCGCATCAACAGATGCGACTCCATCTGCTGCAGGGTATCCAGGGCCACGCCGACCATGATCAGCAGGCTGGTTCCCCCGAAAAAATAGGAAAAAGTCGTCGATACGTTCAGGGTTTTCTGCAGGAAGTAAGGCAGAATCGCGACGATGGCGAAGAAACCCGCAGCCGGCAGCATTACCCTGGAGAGCACGTGGTCGATGTATTCGGCCGTGAACTTGCCCGGCCGCACGCCCGGTATGAATCCCCCGTATTTCTGCATGTTGTCCGCCACATCGACCGGATTGAACGCGACAGCCGCGTAGAAATAGGTGAAGAAAAGGATCATCAGCGCGTATATCGCCCAGTAAACCGGTGAACCCAGATCGAAGTAGCTCAGCACCCGGAGGAGGAATTCATTCTCCCCGGCGAAGGTCTGAATGGTCTGCGGCAGGAACATCAGGGACTGGGCGAAGATGATGGCCATGACGCCGAATCCGGATACGCGTATCGGGATATAGGTGGACTGGCCTCCATAAACCTTGCGTCCGATGACGCGCTTCGCGTACTGCACCGGGATGCGGCGCGTGCCTTCCGTCACGAGTACGACCAGCGCGATGAGGGCGAGGAGCAGGGCGAAGATGAAGAGTTCGACGATCAGATTCCGGTTGCCTCCCGCGATCTGGCGGATTTCATCGTATATGGCGACGGGCAGGCGGTCCACAATGCCGATGAAGATGATGAGGGAAATGCCGTTCCCGATGCCCCGCTCCGTGATCTGCTCGCCCATCCACATGATGAGAACGGTCCCGGTCACCATGGTGATCATCACGATGAACCGGAATCCCAGACCCGGATTCTGGACGATGTCCGGTCCCAGGCTTTCCAGGAACAGGCTGGCGCCGAGGGCCTGCATGGAAGCCACAAAAACGGTCCCATAGCGCGTCAGCTGGTTGATTTTCTTGCGGCCTTCCTCGCCCTCCTTCTGCAGCCTCTGGAAATAGGGAACCACGGTGCCCAGCAGCTGGATGATGATGGAAGCCGAAATGTACGGCATGATGCCGAGTCCGAACACGGCGGCCCGGCTCAGGGCGCCGCCCGCGAAAACATCGTAGAGCTGAAAAAGCGTGTTCTGTTTCTGGGCAAACCATTGGGTCAGGGCCTGGGGGTTGATGCCCGGAATCAGGATGTAGCCGCCCAGCCGGATGAGGACGATGATGCCCAGCGTAAACAGGACCCGGCTCTTCAGCTCCGGGATTTTAAAGATGTTTTGAAAACTCTTGATCATATCCGCACAGCCTTTCCGCCTGCAGCCTCGATTTTTTCAACGGCTTTTTTGCTGAACGCATGGGCATGGATCTCGAGCGGTTTCTTCAATTCGCCGTCCGAGAGAATTTTCACCTGGCCCTTGTTCTTTTTGGCCAGCCTGGCCTTGTACAGGTTTTCGGGCTGGACCACCGGACCGCCGATCCCCTCCAACTGGGAGAGCCGGACGATCTGATATTCCTTTCTCTCCAGATGGACAAATCCCCGTTTGGGGATGCGGCGCTGGAGGGGCATCTGCCCGCCTTCGAACCACGCCCGGTGGCTGGCGCCGCTCCTGGCCTTCAGACCCTTGTGACCCCGCGTCGCCGTCTTTCCATGACCCGATCCTGTGCCCCGACCGATTCTTTTGGGTTTTTTCTTGGCCCCGGGCGCATGTTTCAACATCCCTAAATGCATGATTTCCTCTAAAAGCAAATGGGTGATTTATTGAAGTTCCCCGGCGGCCTGCGTCGGGGGATCCGCGATCGTCGGGGAAGCGGCCTTTTCATCCGCTCGCTTACCCCGCTGCCTGCCGCGGGGAATGCGCCCGTCGTCGGATTCAACCGTTTCAACCTGGACGAGATGAGCCACTTTCTTGATCATCCCGCGGATCTGGGGCACATCCGGATGGACCACCGATTGATGAAGCCGGCGGAGGCCCAGCGCCCTGATCGTGCGCTTCTGGTTTTCCACGCGCTTGATGGTGCTCCGGATCTGTGTTATCTTCAGCCTTGCCATCCCATACTCCTGTTCCGCAGAAAACATTATGATTCAAAAATATCCTTGATCGTCTTGCCGCGCAGCTTCGCCACATCGTCCGCGTTCCGCATGGCCAGGAGGCCGTTCAGTGTCGCCTTGACAATGTTGTGGGGATTGGTGGATCCCATGGATTTGGTCAGGATATTCTGTATCCCGGCCGCTTCCACGACCGCGCGCACCGGACCGCCTGCAATGACGCCCGTGCCGGGTGCGGCCGGTTTGAGAAGCACCTTGCCCGCGCCCGATTTGGCGAGCACCGGATGGGGGATGGTGCCCTTCAGGACCGGAACCTGAACGAGGTTCTTCTTCGCATTTTCGGATCCCTTGGAGATCGCGTTGGTCAGCTCATTCGCCTTCCCCATGCCGATCCCGACGCGGCCCTTTCCGTCTCCCACCACCACGATGGCGTTGAAACTGAAGCGGCGCCCGCCCTTGACGACCTTCGCCACGCGGTTCACATGGACCACTTTTTCCTTGAGTTCCAGTTCACCGGGATTTATTTTTTCCAAATTCTTCTCCACTGCTGTTCCCTTCCATCCTCCAGGAATTGAAGCTCACCAGCAACTCGCTGCCGGGGGATCTTCGATCTGTAAGGATAAAGCCATTTGGATTCGCTCGATTACCCCGCGGCAAACCGCGGGGGATGCGCCTGCTGTCACATAGAGTTAGAATTTCAGTCCGGCCTTGCGCGCGCCTTCGGCAACCGCCTTGATGCGGCCGTGGTACAAATACCCGTTCCGGTCGAAAACCACAGTCTCAATGTTTTTCTTTCTGGCCTCTTCCGCAATGATCCTGCCCACGACTTCCGCGGCTCCGGTTTTGCCTTTGGCCTTGGTGATCTCTTCCTTGAGCGACTTGGAGAGACTCGTGACTGTGACCAGCGTCTTCCGGGAAACATCGTCCACCAGCTGGGCGCTGATGGCCCGGATGCTCCGGAACACGACGAGCCTCGGCCGCTCGGGCGTGCCCTGGATTTTTTTCCGGATCCGCCTCTTGATCCGCTCGCGTTTCAACCGCTTTTCATTGAACTGTTTCTGCATGTCGCGTGATCTTCCTCTTTATCTCATTCGATTTATGCCGTCGCTTTTCCGGCTTTCCGCCTGACGTATTCCCCCTCATAGCGGATGCCCTTGCCCTTGTAGGGCTCCGGCGGCCTGAAGGAACGGATCTTGGATGCAACCTGGCCGACCAGCTGCTTGTCCATCCCCTTGACCGTGATCAGGGTCTGGGACGGGGTTTCGAGCACGATGCCTTCCGGAGGAAGAAAATAGATCGGATGCGAATATCCGACCTGAACGACCAGGGCCTTGCCCTTCAATTCAGCCCGGTATCCGACTCCCTGGATCTCGAGGCGCTTGGTGAATCCGTCCTTGACCCCCAGAATCATGTTTTGGATCAAGGTTCTCGTCAGGCCGTGAAGCGCCTTGTGGAAACGGTCGGTGAATGGGGATTCCACATGCACGGAACCGTCCGCCACAGAGATCTTCATCTCGGGATGGAGTTTTTGTTCCAGGGCTCCGTTTTGTCCCTTGACCACAACGGTTCGATCCCTGACTTCAACCTGAATTCCGGGCGGGATCCGGATGGGACGTTTGCCTACGCGTGACAATGATGACTCCTTCTCCTTAAATCCGACTGCGGTCGCGGCCCCGGAGCCTCATCCGGGGCAAGCGAGCGAATTTAAATGTCTTCTTCTCTACAGATCGAAGATTCTCCGGCAGCTCGCTGCCGGGGAGCTTCAATCTGTCAACGGGCGCATTCCCCGGATGTTTCACCGGGTGAGCGGTCCAGATCAAAGGATTCCTTAAATTCCGGTGAAACGCGCCGCAGCATCCGGCTGAGGGCGTCACGGTGTCCTACCAGACTTCGCAGATGATTTCGCCGCCGACCTTTTCTTTCTTCGCCTTCCTGTCCGAGAGCACCCCTCTGGAGGTGGACAGTATGGTGATCCCCAATCCGTTCAGCACGCGGGGCATGTCTCCGGCCTTGACATAATTCCTGAGTCCCGGCCGGCTTGAGCGCTGTATCCCCTTGATCACGGAGCATTTCTTTTCATCGTATTTCAGGTAGATGCGTATCATCCCCTGTTTCCCGTCATCCCGGGTGGTGAAATTCCGGATGTAACCTTCATCCTGCAGGATCTGGGCGATAGCCTTGACCATCCGAGAGGCCGGGGCGTCCACCTTGCTCTGCCGGGCCATTCCCGCATTACGGATTCTCGTCAGGAAATCGGCAATAGGATCCGATATGGACATGCAACTGCTCCTTGCGTATTTATCTGTTTAAGGGACCGGTCACCAGCTGGCCTTGCGCACGCCGGGGATTTCCCCGTTCAGGGCCAGTTCGCGGAAGCACAGCCGGCACAGGTCGAATTTCCTGAAATATCCCCTGGGCCTTCCGCAGCGCCCGCAACGGTGATGCCGGCGCACCTTGAATTTCGGATTCCTTCTGGCCTTGACAATCATCGTTTTTCTTGCCACATCATGCTCCTTGATACGAAATGGGATGGCTGGCCGGCACCCGTTCAGGCGGCGGCGCTCTCCTTTTTCCGGAACGGAAGCCCGAGAAGGGAAAGCAGTTCGAGGGCTTCCTCGTCCGTCCGGGCCGATGTCACAACCGTCACATTGAGGCCGCGGATCTTGACAACTTTGTCATAATTGATTTCAGGGAAAATGATCTGCTCCCGTATCCCCAGGGTGTAACTCCCCCGGCCGTCAAATCCCTTTTCGCTCACGCCGCGGAAGTCGCGGATGCGGGGCATGGCAACATTCAGAAGCCTGTCCAGAAATTCGTACATCTTCTGCCTTCGCAGCGTGACCCTGCATCCGATCGCCGCCCCTTCCCTGAGTTTGAAATTGGAAATGGATTTCTTCGCCTTGGTCACCACGGGTTTCTGCCCGCTGATCGCAGTCATTTCCTGAACGGCCGCTTCGAGGAACTTGGCGTCCTGTGTCGCATCCCCGATGCCCATGTTCAGGCTGATTTTTTCGATTTTTGGAACCTGCATGACGTTCCGGTAGCCGAATTTTTTGATCATTTGAGGGATCACTTCGTTCCGGTAACGGATATAAAGCCGCGCGGGTTTCACCTCGGCCCTGGGTTCCCTGGCCTTTTGTTCCTTGCCTTTGGACTCCTTGCCCTTGGACTCTTTGCCCTTGGACTCCTTACCCTTGGACTCCTTGTCCTTCGGCTCCTTGGTTTTGGGTTCCGTAGCCTTGGACTCGGCAGCCCCGGGCTCCGCAACCTTGGACTCGGCAGACTTGGACTCGGCAGCCTTGGGCTCCGCAGCCTTGGATCCGGCGGATTTTGATTCCGCAGCCTTCATTTCCTGATCTTGAGATTCCATTTTCTTCTGTGCCATGAACCTGCTGTCTCCTATGAACGCCCCATCAAGAGGATGTCAGCATCTCGTTGCAGCTCTTGCAAACCCGGATCCGTTTCCCGTTTTCCAGCACTTTCTTTCCGATCCGTGTCTGCTTGTTGCATTTGGGGCATATGACCATCACGTTTGAAGCGTGCAGGGGCGCTTCCTTGTTGACGATGCCTCCCTGCGGATTTTTTTGCGTCGGCCGCGTATGCCGCTTGATGAAATTGACGCCTTCCACGATGATCCGTCCCGTGGCAGGGTAAACCTTGAGGACCTTTCCCTTTTTCCCCCTGAAATCACCGGACACGACGGCCACCTGATCGTTCTTCACTACCTTCATTCCCGTATTCTCCAGACCTTATAGGACTTCCGGCGCCAGCGACACGATTTTCATGAACTGCTTTTCGCGCAATTCGCGGGCGACTGGGCCGAAAATCCGCGTTCCCTTGGGTTCGTTCTGATCATTGATCAGCACCACGGCATTGTCGTCAAACCGGATGTAGGAACCGTCATGCCGTCCTGCCTCCTTTTTGGTACGGACGATGACGGCCTTGCTGACCTCGCCTTTTTTGACGCTTCCTCCCGGTACGGCGCTCTTGATGGAAACGATGATGATATCACCCAACCAACCGTAGCGCCTCCGGGTGCCTCCCAGCACCTTGATGCAGGCCACCCGCTTGGCTCCGGTATTGTCGGCGACATTCAACTGGGTTTGCTGCTGGATCATGCTTCCCTCATTCTCGTCTTATTTGACCTTTTCCACGACCTCGACCAGTCGCCACCTTTTGCGCCGGCTGATGGGCCGGGTTTCCATGATCTTCACCTTATCGCCGATCTTGCAGGCGTTTGCCTCGTCGTGCGCCATGAATTTGGATGTCTTTTTCACCAATTTGCCGTACAGGGGATGCCGCAGACGGCGTTCCACGGCCACCGAGATCGTTTTATCCATTTTATTGCTGACGACCTTGCCGGTGAATGTTTTTCTTCTTGTTCTTTCGGACATGCTTGGACTCCTCGATCCGACGGTTATGCGCTTTTCCGGCTTTTCAGTTCGTTTTCCCGGATCACGGTCTTAAGCCGGGCGATGTCCCGGCGTGCATACCGGACCTTCAGGGGATTGTCCAGCTGCCGAAGGGCCAGTTGAAACTTGAGATTGGTCAATTCCTCTTCCGAGTCCCTCAGGCGGACCTTCAGTTCTTCCAGGGGCAGCTGCCGGATTTCACTTATCTTGCTCATGCGGTTGCCTCTCCTTCATTCAGGGCGACAAATCTTGTTTTCAAGGGCAGCTTGAAAGCGGCCAGCCGCATGGCTTCCTTGGCCACATCCGTGGAAACGCCCTCCAGCTCGAACAGGATCCGGCCCGGCTTCACCACCGCGACATAAAATTCCGGATTTCCTTTCCCCTTTCCCATGCGGGTTTCAGCGGGTTTGATCGTGCAGGGCTTGTCCGGGAAGATCCGTATCCAGAGCTTTCCCCCGCGCTTGATGTACCTCGTGATGGCGACTCGGGCGGCCTCGATCTGACGGCCGGAAACCCACGCCGGTTCCATGGCACGCAGGCCGTAAGTACCGAATGCCAGACTGGATCCGCGATAGGCCTTGCCCCTTCGCCTGCCCCGCTGTATCTTTCTCCACTTGACCTTTTTCGGCATCAGCATATTCAAAAACTCCTCAAACTGGCTTTACCCGATCGAATGCGCTCACGCGCTCAGGACCTCTCCCCTGCAGATCCACACCTTCACCCCGATGGCCCCGTAGGTGGTGTTGGCCACCTTGACGGCATAGTCAATATCCGCCCGAAGCGTATGAAGAGGGATCCGGCCCTCCTTGTACTGCTCGCTCCTGGCGATCTCGGCTCCGCCCAGCCTCCCGGCCACCGCGATGCGGATGCCCTGAGCCCCCATGCGGATGCTCGAGGTCAATGCTTTCTTCATGGCCCGGCGGAAGGAAACCTTGGATTCGAGCTGCCGGGCGACCGTGTCCGCGACCAGGGCGGCGTCAAGCTCCGGCCGCTTGATCTCGTGCACATTGACCTGGACCTCCTGGGAGGTAAGCCGCTGCAGCTCCTCCTTGAGTTTGTCCACTTCCGAGCCCTTTTTCCCGATCACGATACCCGGGCGGGCCGTGTGTATGGTCAGGGTGATTCTCTTGGGCGTCCGCTTGATCTCAACCATGGAGATGCCGGCACCCGGCAGCCGGTTTTCGATGTATCTCCGGAGCATGAGGTCCTCCTGGAGCTTCTTGGAGAACGTCCGCTCGTCGTACCACATGGATTTCCAGGACTGGTTGATGCCGAGCCTGAATCCTACCGGGTTTGTTTTCTGTCCCAAATGTTCCTCCTCAGTACAATCTTAAACGGCATCAGTCGCGACCACGATCGAGATGTGGCAGGACCTTTTTTTGATCAGGGAGGCGCGGCCCATGGGGCCCGGGTTGTAGCGCCGCATGCTGGGTCCCTGATCCACCGAAATGGACTTGACATAAAAGTTTTCCGGGTTCAGCTTGGATGCGGCCTCCCGGTTCATGGCATTCGCCACTGCGGACCGCAGCGCCTTTTCCACCGGCTTGGATCCTTTTTTGGTCAAGAAATGAAGCGTGTTGATCGCTTCCTCCACCGGCTTCCCCCTGACCAGCTCCGCAACCATGCGGACCTTTCTCGGTGACAACCGGATGTATTTGGCAACCGCTCGAGCTTCCAGCATACCCTCTGACTCCTTACGCAACAGTCGTCGCCTTGTCCGCAGTCTTTCTTCCGCTGTGGCCCCGGAATATCCGGGTCGGCGCGAATTCTCCCAGTTTATGGCCCACCATGTTCTCCGTGATGAAAACGGGGATGAACTTGTTCCCGTTGTAAACGGCGATGGTGTGCCCGACGAATTCCGGCGGGATGGTGCTTCTTCTGGCCCACGTCTTGATCACCTTTTTCGAGTTCGCGGCGTTCAGTGCATCAATCTTCTTCAGCAATTTCTGGTCTATGAAAGGTCCCTTTTTAATGGAACGCGCCATGTCTCGACCTCTACTTTCTTCGCTTCACGATAAAGGCGTTGGATTGTTTCTTCTTTTTCCGGGTCTTGTAACCCTTGGTCGGTTTGCCCCACGGCGTTGTGGGATGCCGTCCTCCCGAGGATTTCCCTTCACCGCCGCCCATGGGGTGGTCTATGGGATTCATGACCACACCGCGGACCTTCGGCCGGCGGCCCAGCCACCTCGACCGGCCCGCCTTGCCGATCGAGATATTCACATGGTCCGGGTTGCCGACCTGGCCGATGGTCGCCCTGCAGGAATTCCGTATCATCCGGACCTCGCCCGAAGGAAGCTTGACTTGAACGTAATTCCCTTCCTTGGCCATGAGCTGGGCCGATCCCCCGGCTGTGCGGACGATCTGCCCTCCCCGGCCGGGTTTGAGCTCGATGTTGTGGATGTCGGTCCCCAGGGGGATTTTGTCCAGCGGAAGCACATTCCCAATTTTGATCTCCGCCTCTGCTCCTGAGGAAACCATGTCCCCCACGGCCAGGCCGTTCGGAGCGAGGATGTACCGCTTCTCACCGTCCCGGTAAAAAAGAAGGGCGATCCTGGCGGAACGGTTGGGATCATACTCGATAGCCGCCACCTTCGCCGGTATCCCGTCCTTGTCCCGTTTGAAATCAACAAACCGGTAATTTCGTTTGTGACCGCCGCCCATCCGCCGCATGGTGATGCGGCCGTCGCTGTTTCTCCCCCCCGTGCCCTTCAACGGCTTGATGAGGCGCCTCTCAGGCTTTTTCTTGGTGATCTCCTCGAAAGTGGAGACCGACTTGAAACGCTGCGTCGGGGTGACGGGCCTGAAACTTTTCACTGGCATAGAACCTATTTCCCTTCAAAAAAGTCGATCTTGAATCCTTCCTGGAGCGTCACCACGGCCTTTTTCCAATCGGACCGGGGGCCTTCGAACCGGCCGAGGCGTTTGAGTTTCCCGCCCACGTTGACCGTGGCGACCTTGCCGACCTTCACGTTGAACCGCTTCTCCACCGCTTTCCGGATCGCAATCTTGTTGGCATCCCGGTCTACGATGAAAACCACCTTGTTCCGCTCTCCCTGAAGGATGGAAGCCTTCTCGGTCATGAGGGGCTGGATGATGATTTTTCTTTCCTTTTTCACTTTCCGAGAACCTCTTTGATTTTCGTCAATGCACTTTTCTGGATGAGAAGTGTTTTGGCGTCAAGGACGTCATAGGTCGAAAAATCCG
>JAFGEX010000116.1 GCA_016931355.1 bacterium | reverse complement strand
TGGCGGGCGGCGAAATGCGGGCCGTCATCACGGACATGAAATCCCTTCTGGCGCAAAACGAACTGACACGCGCACTGGACGCCGGCCTGGACAGGCTGATCGGGGCTCTCGAACCCTCGGCAAAGGCCGGGCCTGAAGGTACGGGCAGAAACGAACTCGGGGACCAAATCATCGAGGAGAAAGGCGTATGAAGAAGCTCACGAACCATTTCCTCCTCCCGGTCCTGATCGCGGCCGTTTCCGCCTGCCTTGCGGCGGATGTCCCCTTTCTGACGGGCCGGGTCACGGACAACGCGAAAATCCTTTCGGCTGAAACGAACCGGTCCCTGACCGAGCTGCTCAAGGCGCACGAGGACAGCACGGGAAACCAGATCGCGATCCTCACGGTCCCGTCCCTGGACGGGGAGAGCATCGAGGATTTCACCTATCGCGTCTTCAACGAATGGAAACTCGGCGAAAAGGAGAAGGACAACGGCATCCTCATCCTGGTCGCGCCGAACGACAGGGCCATGCGCATCGAGGTGGGCTACGGCCTGGAGGCCGTGCTCCCGGACGGCATGGCGGGCGACATCATCCGGAACAAAATGACGCCCCGGTTCAAGGAAGGCGATTATGACGGCGGGATCGCCGCCGGAGCGCGCGCAGTGGTCGGGATTCTGGAAGGCGGAAACGCGCGGGAGCTCGCTGCGGGAGAAGGCGGGACATCCCGAAAGTCCGGTTCCCCGGGTTTTGAGGGGCCGGATCTCCCCCTCCACATGCGTATCCTGTTCGGCGCCTTTATTTTCGGGATCATCGGATTGTTCACGGCCATGGGCATTCTGACGCCCGGTGTCGGCTGGTTTCTCTACTTCTTCCTGATCCCTTTCTGGGCCATGTTCCCGATCATTGTCGTAGGCACCAAAGGAGCGCTGGCCTGCCTCGCCACCTATCTGGTCGGTTTCCCGATTGCCAAGCTGTTTCTGAAAAAAACCGACTGGTACAAAAAGGCCGCGAAAGACCTGAAATCCAAGGGAACGGCCAACATCGGCGGTTTCACGCTGAGATCCGGCGGCGGCTCCGGCAGATCGTGGAGCTCCGGAGGTTCGAGCTTCTCGAGCGGTTCCAGCTTCTCCGGAGGAGGCGGCTCCTCAGGCGGAGGCGGGGCATCGGGATCGTGGTGAATCCTTGACCCCGGAATCCGATGAACCGGCTTCTCAGCCGGATGAGGATACTCGGGAGGATGTGGAGCGTCCGGGATGTGGTGAATCCATTGGACTGTATAAAAAGACCGGCAATCGACACCCCTCTTTTGTTTTCGAGAGAGGGCCGGTTTGAGGGCTCTCTGATCGGTGCTGAATAAAAATGGTCCTGGACAGACCTGAAGCGTCCCTGTAAGCTGAGACCGATACGGATACGCCCGTTGGGGATGAACGGCAACTCCTACGTATCTCTCAGATGTGTCGCAGTTCCCTGCCGGTGATATCAAGCATCCTTTTTGAAAGGACTATTCCCATGAACACCTCTATCGCTCATCGGTATGCCGCACGCGACCTGTGCCGGTTCATCCTCCTCTGTCTTTTGGCTGCGGTTCCTCTTACCGGACAGCCCTCAGGCGGCCCGTACGGTCCCTTGCGCCTGACCTATGAACTGCCCGAGGGCCCGGGCGGCATCATCCACGTATCCCCGGACGGGAAGGCGGAATCGTCCGGGAAAACGGTTGCGGACCCCACCACCCTGGAATCCGCGATCGAACGCGCAGTTGCCGGAGACGCCATCATCCTGCGCGGGGGCGTTTACCGCACCGGCAACCTGGTGATCAACCAGGGAATCACCCTGCAGCCGTACGCGGATGAACAGCCTGTTTTGAAGGGGACAGCCGTAGCCACGGACTGGACGAACCTCGGCAATGGATTGTGGACAACGCCTTGGTCCCGCCTGTTTCCCGCCGGGCCCGCAGACTGGTGGAGGCGGAACCGTGAGGGCAAGAAAACCCCGCTGCACCGGTTCAACAACGACATGGTGTTCGTAGACGGCGAGTTCCTGCAATCCGCGGGCTGGGAAGGCGAGGTTGACGCGCACTCGTTCTTCATCGATTACGAGGCCGGGCTGGTTTACATCGGTGCGGATCCGGCGGACAGGCTGGTGGAGATCACGGCCTTCGACATCGCGCTCAGGCGGACGACCGCGGAGGTCCGCGGCAGAACGCCGGACCGGAAAGGGCCCGTGATCAGGGGCATCACGTTCACCCAGTACGCGTACCGGGCGCTTGAAGTGGAGGGCACGGAACCGGAAGGCGTTTCCGACGAATCCCAATACGGCAAGGACGTCGTGGGCACAACCCTGGAACACTGCACAATCTCGTTTTGCTCCCGCGTCGCAGCCTACCTCAGGGGCGACCGCCTGACGATACGGCACTGCAGGGTGAGCGACACCAGCACGGAGGGCATCTACATCATCGCCTCGTCCGACGTACTGCTGGAAAAGAACATCTTCACACGAAACAACATGGAGAACATCACCGGCTACTATCCGGCTGCGGTCAAGATTTTCAACCAGTCCAACCGCGTCACCTGCCGCGACAACCTGGTCATGGACCTCCCGAATTCGAACGGCATCTGGTACGATGTCGGAAACGCGGACGGCGTTTTCGTGAACAACCGGGTCGAGGGAGTCGGCCGCATCGACCGGCCGTTCCCCGGGGGTAACCTCTGGCCGAGCGACAGCGGATTCTTCTTCGAGATTTCCAAGGGTGCCGTATGCGCGGGCAACGTCTTCATCAACTGCGACCACGGCATATTCGTTCTCAACAGCTCGAATGTGGTCATGGCCCAAAACACGCTGGTGAACAGCGCCTTGTGTGTCGGCCGCAACGCCAGGGTTGCGGCGGGCGACCATTTTGGATGGCATGCGAGCACAGGGCCGGACGTGGACGCACGCGACAGCCACGTGATGATCAACAACCTGCTGGCAGGGGAGGAAGGAATCCCGCGGCCGCTTGTGGCGGTCTGGCAGCCCGCCTCCCTGTGTGAAAAACTCCCCAAACCGCTTTTCAAACGGATGGACCACAACGCCTACATCAGACATGCAGGGTCCGCTTCCGATCCGCTGATCCTGTGGAGCCCTGCGGCGAATGAAGCCTGCCAATCCGCGTTTGCATCCCTGGAGGATTTGAAAAAAGCCTGTCCGGAATTCGAGGTGCACGGACTTTCATCCGACCGGATGGAAGGCGCTGTGTTCAGGAGCCCTGAGCTGGGGAATTATCAGACGCTGAAAACCTTCCAGGGATCATCAGCCGCGACCCGACTGCCGAAAGAAATCGCGGATCTTTTGGGACCTGCAGGGAAAGCAGGTGCGCATATAGGGGCCTATCCGCACTGAAGACGGCGGATGGAACCGGATTTATCCGAATAGGTGTATCGACCGCCGACATGGCTTTCGCCGGATTTTTTTCATGCATTTTCCTGTCCGTGCAGCGCCTCGGCCGGGTCATGCTGCGTTTCTGAAGAACACCACCCCCGGAAAAATTCCTTGATTTCGTCTGACATGGTTATTATCTTAAAATAATAATTTAATGAGACAGGATCCGTCTGATGAAGGGGCCATCCTTCCATGAGACTTAAAAAACTGCTCGAACGCGGCAGGCATGCCAAACCCGTTGAGCCAAACAACGAAAGCCAAGGCTGCGAAATTTTCATCAGTTACAAGAGAGAGGAAATCAAGCCGGTTCTTGAAGTCAAGAGTTGGCTCGAAAGCCGCGGATTGCCGCCCAGGCAAATATTCATGGATGTCGGCAGCATCGACGGGGCGCTCCGGTTCACAGAGGTCATCGCCCAGGCGATCCGGGAGTGCAAGGTCGTTCTTTTCTTTGTTTCCAAGGAATCCATCCAGTCTGAATGGATCAAAAATGAAATATTCTACGCGCGCAAATTTAAAAAAGCCGTTTTCCCCATCTATCTCGAAAAAACCTCCATGCCGCCTGAGCTGGACTTCATCATCGGGGAATTCCAGCATCTGGAACTGTTCAAGGGCGACAAAAACGCCAATTACAACGTGATTTTAAAAAGCATCCTCAAACTGGGTGTTTCCCAGGACAAGGACGCCCCACCCGTACAGCCGCCACCGGCCGTTCAACAGAACCGGACGACGGCTGCCGAAACGGAAAAGAAACAGCCCGAGAAAAGAGAGACCCCTCCGAAATCCGTGCCGGCCGAAGAGGGGCGTGCGGGCGCTCCGAAAAAACAAGCACCCGGCGAGCCTGCAGACCGGATCCGTATCGGGAATATCCGAATCGTGAAGCTCGCCGCTCCGGGAAAATCCGGCGTCAGGATCGGTGAAGTCACCATCGCGATAAAGCCGCGGACGCCGCAAGTCAGAATAGGCCGAATCACCGTCAGGTAAATCCTTTGTGCAACGATCCCACCCCAAGGAGCAGATCATGAGCGATACCTTCTTCCTGATTCAAGCCGACGACAGCGGATTCGCCGAATTTACCGTCCACATTCCCCTCGCCAACAGGGAGTCATCCGACAAAAAGGACAAATGGGAAGTCAAGGTGTTCCAAGACAACCGGGAATTGCCGGTATCGCAGGAAGGCGAGGAATTCGTCGTCCACCACCGGGACCGGAAAGGCATTCATCATTGGAAGGTCTGTCTTTTCAAGAATGGGCAACAAACGCAGGAAATGCCGATACGCATTAAGATCGAAAAAACCGTCGATGCATCCGCGCAGGAGGAACCCGCGATCGGGAAGATCCCCGAGGATATCGAGCGGAATGTGACTCAGAAAATGAACGACATCAAATGCACGGATTACGGTATGGATGAAAGGATATTCGAGAAAGAACGTATCGAAATCATGGGCACCCACGACCCCAAGACAGTGGAAGCCATCCTGTTGAAAATTCTTTCCAATCCGGATGAGAATATCTTTCTGGTATGGAAAGCCGTCGAAATGCTGAAACGCGCAAGGAACACAGAGGCCCTGCCCTTGACAAAGAAATGGCTGATTAAAACAACGAACAGCTCCTCGGCCGATCAAAATTTCCAAGTGGCTATCCTGAATTATTATGATTTCATCAATAATATCAACACATGGGAAACCATAAAGGAATTGTTGTTTTATGTGCTGACCAACTGTCCTGTTCAAAACACCCGACTCAACGCCTTTCAGAAATTACTGGGAAGAATATCGCTTCGGGACGAATACGACATCAACCGGATCGTCGAACAAATCGACAAGGAAACTTATTCCGCGGCGCGGAGGGATGCCATCTTGAGATTGGAGCGGTTCGATCTCCAGCCCTTCAGGGAAGACCTCGCCAAATGGATGCAGGATTTTGATGTCGGCGTTCGCGGGGCGGGCATCGAAATCGCCTTTCGAAAGCCGAATCTCGTCGATTTCTCCCTCGTCCAGCAACTTTTTGAATTTGAAAGCAGCTATGAGCTGCAAAAAAAGCTGGGATGGATTTTGATCAAACTCGACAAAAAATCAGCGGTTGACTATTTGATAAAATATTTCGACTTCGGCAACGAAAAACTGCTGCAGCAGATTGTGACGCTTTTTCAGCAGGAAAAAATATCCGATGCGGTAGAGAAAGCCGCTGCGATGTTGAACAATGGGATGGTCAGCCCGGAATATAAAAGGAGCTTCGAGGCCTATATCAATTCTTTCCCGAAGAAACCGGCCTGACGGCCGGCTTCTTCCCGTCGCCGGACCGGGATCCACGGATCTGATGATGGGGTCCCTTCCGGTATGCCCCCCTGATCCGCCCTGTTTTCCGCATCCGCACAAGGGGATTGCCATTGCATCGCAGACTAACTGACCTGCATCCCTGGAAAGGGCCGCCGGCATGACCTTCACCGGATTTGACATCTGCTTCTTCGTCCTGTTCTTCGCACTGGTCGTCGGCATCAGCATGTACAAGAGCCGGAACGAGAGGACCAGCGAGGACTATTTCCTCGCAAGCCGAGGGCTGTCCTGGTGGCTGATCGGCTTCTCCATCGTGGCTGCGAACATCTCGACCGAGCAGTTCGTGGGCATGGCCGGACAGGGCGCAGGCGCCGTCGGCCTGGCCGTGAGCAACTGGCAGCTCATCGGCGCGGCGGGCATCGTGCTCATCGCGTTCACCCTCCTGCCCCGCTTTCTGAAGGCCGGCATCTACACGATGCCCGAATTCCTGGAATACCGGTACAATGCGGCCACGCGGGCCGTCATGGCGCTGATCACGGTCGTCATCTATGTCAGCGTGCTGCTCACGGCCGTGCTCTACTCCGGCGGGATCGCGTTGCGCACCATTTTCGGCCTGGAGCTGCACCGCGCCGTCTGGATCATCGCAATCATCGCAGGCCTTTACACGACCTGGGGCGGGCTGAAGGCCGTGGCTTGGGCGGATCTTTTCCAGGGCGCAGCCTTGATGCTCGGCGGACTGACGATCTTCTTCATCGGCCTGAACGCCTGCGGAGGCTGGGAGGCCTTTTCCGCCCGGAACGCAGACAGGCTTCACATGATTCTGAAGCCGGATCACGCCGCGCTTCCCTGGACGGGCGTGTTTTCCGGGATGTGGATCGTGACGGTCTATTATTGCGGTCTGAACCAGTTCATCGTGCAGAGAACCCTGGCTGCCCGGACGCTGCGGGACGGCCAGACGGGCGTCATTTTCGCAGCAGCGCTCTGGCTCCTGGTTCCGTTTGCGATTGTGCTACCGGGCATCCTATCGTTCGATCTCTACGGATCCCAGATGGCCAGGCCGGACGAGGCGTTCCCAACCCTGATCAGGAACCTCATCCCCCAGGGGCTGAGGGGTTTCATTTTCGCGGCGATCTCCGGTGCAGTCATCAGTTCGCTCGCCTCCATGCTCAACTCGGCTTCAACGATCTTCACCATGGACATCTACCACCGCATGCTCGACCGGCGGGCATCCCAGAAACGGCTGGTTTTCCTGGGGCGGCTGCTGACGCTCCTCTTTCTGACCATATCCTGCTGGCTGGCCCCCATGCTGGACGACCCGAAATTCGGCGGCGTTTTCCAGTACATCCAGCAGTACCAGGGTTACATCTGGCCCGGGGTGACCGCGGTATTTCTCTTTGGAATCTTCGTGGACAACGCTCCCGGTTCCGCAGGCGTGGCGGGCCTCGTCTCGGGGCCGGTCCTGTACGGCCTGCTGCAATCCTATGCGCCGGGCCTGCATTTCCTGATCCAGGTGGCGGTCGCCTTTCAACTGGTCCTGCTCATCATGGGATTGATCACGTTCTGGAAGCCGAGGTGGAAACCCAGGCCGCTTCCGGTTCGCAGGGACATGGACATCCGCACGGAGCCGAAGGTGAAATGGCTCGGAGCGATGGTCATTGCGGGCGTGGCTCTGTTCTATATTATTTTCTGGTAACTCCCAGCGGAATTGAAAACTCCGAAAGTCGGCGCCGGCCGGCTGAAGGCGGACATGAACATGTTTTCGACAGGGGGAGCGCTCGAATCCCGAGGAGAATGGAATGAAAATCCGAAGCCGCATCATCTGGACGAACATGACCCTGAATCAGGTCGTTGCCAAAGCCATGAAGGATAAAAAGTTCCTCGATCATCTCATCAAGAATTCAAAAAACCCGAAGGAGACCCTGGACGACAAGGGCATTCTTCTTTCGGAAAACGACATGTGGAAGCTGAAATATTTTCTGAACCATCCCTTTTCCATCCGGGGCTCCCGCCTGCTGAAACTTCTGTCCGGTTACACGCAGGGCGTGGCGAAAATGACCTTTTCGCCTCCCCCGCTCAGGCCGCCCTTCACGCCCGAACTGCGCGAAATCCTGTCCCGCATCCCGGACCTGAAACAGACCCGTCAAAAGAAAAACCTTTAAAAGGCATCTCAAACAAAAAAACGGGACGACGGCGAAGCTCACAGGCAGCCCGTTGCGGGAAATCTGCGCTCTCAAGGAAAGAAAATATTTGTATCCCTTTGCTGAAACTTGGGGACACCTCGGGGAATCATTCACGCCATGATTGCAGCTGAAAAATGAATAAATACTTATTATTGCTTGATTTATTAATTTATTTTATGTACATTGCAATAGAATATTTTTATTGATCCTCCTCTCCGGTAGGCCACCCAGCTCCGTTTTCCCTCACAAAAACATCAGCGGGGACAATCAGGGAAAAGAAAAAAATCAAAATCACCGGACGATCGGAAGGTTTCATCCCAATTTTCTCAAAAAAGAGAAACATTCTTCCATGATGAGAAGACAAAAGACAAGAGCCAATCTATCCATGGAGTGTTATATGCGGGAAATCAGTGAAGTCCCGTTGTTGACTCCGGAGGAAGAGATCGAATTGGCCAGGAGGATCAAGAAGGGCGATCAGGAGGCTCTTGAGCAGCTGACCAGGGCCAATCTCCGCTTTGTTGTGAGCATTACCAAAAAATATCAGAATAAGGGGCTTGCATTCGGCGATCTCATCAATGAGGGAAACATAGGCCTGATCAGGGCTGCAAAACGGTTCGACGAGACCCGAGGGTTCAAGTTTATTTCCTATGCCGTCTGGTGGATACGCCAGGCCGTGCTGCAGGCCCTGGCGGAACAATCCAGAGTGGTCAGGCTTCCCCTGAACAGGATCACGGCCTTGAATAAAATCGGCAAGGCGTTCAATCATCTCGAACAGGCATTCGAGAGGCCTCCCAGCGCAAGCGAAATAGCCAAAGCAACTGCGATGACGGCGCATCATGTCGCAGACAACCTGAAAATATCCGGAAAACATCTTTCCCTCGATGCCTCCATAATGCAGGGAGAAGAAATCAGCCTGTTGGATGTGACGGCGGATTTCCATCAGCCTTCCCCCGATGATTGGCTGCTGCATGAATCATTGCGGAATGAAATCAAGAGGGCCTTGTGCAAATTGCCGAAGCGGGAAGCCGAGGTCATCAAAATGTATTTCGGATTGGATGGCACGCGCAACCTGAACCTTGAGGAAATCGGCCAGGAATTCAACCTGACCCGTGAGCGAGTCCGTCAGATCAAGGAGAAGGGATTGGGCAGGCTTCGGCACATTTCGCGAAGCCGGGCCCTCCAGCAATATCTGGGTTGATGATTTTCATGAACCGATTGCCCGGCGTATCCCGGTTGCGGCCCTTTCGCAATTGTTTCACAGCCGGGATTCTTTCCGGCAGATCCCGGTCAGGCTCAAACACCGGGTTCTGAAGACCGTTCAATCGAACGGCAGGCGCACTCCCCGGCAGCGCGGGCCCTGAGAGCCTTCATCGGTCATCATCAAGAATCGCTTGTATTTCATCGATTGTTTTATCATATTTCCACCATCAATCATTCAAATGCCCAATAGACAAACGGAAAGACAGGATCCTGTCTTTCCTCTCACTCGGTGTGAGCGGACTTCCCGGAAGAAGGGGGGAACAATCCTGCATGGAAACGGCAGGACAAAGCCTGTCGATGATCGGCCAGACCGTTTCCCATTATCAAATTCTGGGAAAAATCAGCAGCGGCGGCATGGGCGTCATCTACCGGGCCGAGGACAACAGGCTCAAACGGCCGGTCGCCCTGAAATTCCTGCCGGCTGAACTCACGCGGGACGATGAGGCCAAGCAGCGCTTCATCCAGGAAGCCCGCGCCGCATCCGCCCTTCAGCAGAACAACATCTGCACCGTCCACGACATCGACGAGTCCGGCGACGGGCGGCTGTTCATCGTCATGGACTGCTATGACGGCGAACCGCTCAAGGAAAAGATCGCCCGGGGGCCCCTGGCCTATGACGAAGCGGCCGGCATCCTGTCACAGATCGCCGGCGGCCTGCTGAAGGCCCACGAGAAAGGGATCGTGCACCGCGACATCAAGCCGGACAATATTTTCATCACGGCCGACGGCACGGTGAAAATACTCGATTTTGGGCTCGCCAAGCTTGCCGGGTCTCAAACCAGGCTGACCCGGGACGGCTCCATGCTCGGGACCGCAGCCTACATGTCGCCCGAGCAGGCGCGGGGGGAGGACGTGGATGCCGGGACCGACATCTGGTCCGCGGGGATCGTGCTTTACGAGATGCTGACAGGACGGCTGCCTTTCAAGGGCGCGTATGACCAGGCGGTGCTCTATTCCATCCTTCACGAAAAGCCGGCACCGGTCCGTTCCTTTCGGCCCGATACTCCGGATACTCTCCGCCTGCTGGCGGAACGATGCCTGGAAAAGGACAAAAGGGACCGGCCGCAGTCCATGCAGGAGCTGATCCGTGTCTTGAAAACGGATCGCGCACCTTCCCCCACCCCTTTCACGTCCCTGCGGCGGCCGCAGGTTTTGAAAATCGGCGCATCCGCTCTTCTTTTCCTCGCCGTTCTTGCCGCCTTTCTGTTCCGCGGCCGCATCCCTTCTTTCAATCGGACCGGACCTGGAGAGTGCCGCATCGGCATGCTCCCTTTTGCAGACATGACGAGGCAGGAGGACGCCAGCTGGCCGCTGTTGATCCAGGCCATGATGGTCGATCATTTGACCGGCCTCGAGGAGATACGGGTTGTGGATCCCTTCAGTCTCAACGGCCTGCTGAAGAACGCACTGCCGGACGCCCGGATGGCATCGGGCCCGGATCTCTATCGCATCGTGCGCCGGTTGGACATCGGTTATCTGGTCGAGGGCATGATCAACCGGGCCGGGGCCGGATTTACCCTGCAATGCACCCTGACCGATCCGGTGCGAGGAGAAGTGAAATTTTCCAGCCTGGGCCGGTTCTCCGGCGAAGACGATCTTCCCGCCGCGGTGCAGGACCTTTCGAGGGACATTCTGGATTTCTTCCACATCCGGACGCTGGTATCCGAAAAGGAGAATGACCTCAGGCCCTGGTTCATGAACCGGACAAAAAACCTGGCGGCGCTGAAGGCGTTCCTCCAGGCCAGCGAGTTTTCATACGCGATGCGGCCCGGCGGGGAACGGTACCTCCGCGAAGCCATCCGGCTTGATTCTTCTTTCCTGGCGCCGCGCATCTGGCTGCTGTCCACCCTCATCGAAACGCAGAAATTCGAGGAAGCCCGCAGGCAGCATCAAATCCTGATCGGCCTGGAGGAAAACGCGAATCCGTTCGAGCGCGCATTGATCCGGTGGACCGGGGCCAGCCTGAGGCAGGACCTCCGGGAACAGGAGCAGGCGCTGGAAGAAGCCCTGCACTTCTCGCTCGGGAACAACATCCTGCTGTACCTCCTCGGCCGCATCCGTTTCCTGCATGATGATTACCGGGGCGCCATCGATGCCATACAACCGGCGGTGGACATGAAGTGGCCTTTCCAACCCGCCTATTATCTGCTCGGCATCAGTTACGCGGAGGACGGGGAATGCCGGAAGGCCATAACTGTGCTTGAACAGTCGCTCGGCCTCGAATCGGTCTATCCGGCGACATACAGCGTACTGGCTGTGTTGTCGCTGCAGAACCATGACCCGGACCAATTCTACCGGTATGCGGACACCTACATCCGGGAGGAGACCGCAGCCGGAAAACCGCTTGACCTGCTCTATCACACCCTCGGCATGAACTGCTCCAGGTTGGGGCTGTACGGGAACGCCGTCGTATATGACCGCCGCGCCGTCTCCCTGCGGCCGGGCCATGCCCCCTATCATTTTTCTTTGGGATACAACCTGTTCCACGGTGGATCGATCGACTCCGCCCGTACCGAACTTTTCCTCGCACTCGAAAAGGATTCCTCCCTTTTTGATGCACATCGCCTGCTGGGATTGATTTTTGAACATGGAAACGACATGGGCAAAGCCCGTCGGCATTACCTTCATTTTCTCCTCCACGATTCGACAAGCGCGGAAGCGCTGGACATACAAAACCGTCTTGATCGGTTCGGTGCGTCAGGACAGTCTGAATGATGAGGAAAGGAGGAATGGATGAAGACCGCGAAAAAGGTTTTGCGGAAAAGGATGACCTTTCATCAGATCGTCGCGAAAACCATCCGGGAGAAGAGATTTCTCAACGACCTGGTCAAACATGCCGGGAATCCTAAGCGCTTTCTGGATGCAAAGGGCATATTGCTTTCCGAGAACGACCTGTGGAGGCTGAAAGGTCTTCTCAACAGGTCCTTTTCGATCAAGGGACCCGAGATGATCAAATTGCTTTCCGGTTGCCTGAGCGGCGTAGCGAAAATCACTTTCCCGCCTCCCCCGCCCTGGCCGCCCTATGGTCCGGAATTCCGAAAATTCCTGTCGCAGATACCGGAGCGGAAAAAACCCCGTAAAAAAAGGAAAATCCGAAAATAATCTGGAGCGGAAAGCGGCTGGCTGATCCATCCGATTCTCCGGGTAGCCGCCCGATCGGGATTTGGCCCCTTTGTTTTTGATACCGGGTCCGGAGCATGGAGTCTGACAATGGCCCAAAAAAGGCTGCCGCGGCCTGAACCGTATTGGATTTTTATACCACGGCTGCTGGCAGGGAAGTACGGCAGGAAGAACGGGCGGCCGCCCGGCAGACGCGGTTTTCTCGGGGATGTCATCCGCGCCCAGTATGATCTCTACCTGGCGGTAAAGATCCATGACGACCTCTTCGACCGGCAGATAACCGGCCCGGCCCTTGTGTGGACCGGAGACGATTGCCTCCTGGAATCGCAACGCATCCTCATCCGCCGCTTCGGATCGTCGCCCGAATTCTGGGACTTCTGCCATTCCGCGATCCGGAAAACCATTCAGGCGGTCCGGGACATCGACTCGCTGCAGAAAAAGCGGAACACGCATTACCGGAAAATGATCCGCAAATATGCGGCCTTGTACGCCGTGTGCAAGATCGCCGCCTATGCCGTTTGTCTGAAGGCGCGGCGGATGCGGGATTTCAGGATTGTGTCCGAGTTTTTCGACCGGATGGCCATGGCAGGCCAGGCCATCGATGATTTCGAGGACATCATCGAGGATGGGGAACGGGGACGCATCAATACGGCGGCCGCATTTTTTCTCCAGTACGGAACACCTCCCCGTCCACAGTCGCTCGACCGGATCGGCCGGAGCCTGATTTTTACGGATGCATCCGACAAATATTTCCGGATGCTGAAAAGGCATCTGGATAGGGCCGAAACGGCCATACGCAGTCTGAACCTCCCCGGCCTGCCCGCTTTCATGGCTTCTTACAGATACTCCGTCAGATGCCTGGAGGAGCACCTGCACAGCGAAAGGCTGAAAATTCTCTTCGGCAGGCGAATCATCCGGTCATCAGAAGGAACCGGAGCCGGCTGAACCGGTGCAAAATGTGGGTTTGAAGAAACGCATCAGGCGGAACTCCGGCGGGATGGGTTCATCAACCCCAGTGTCTTGCAGTCTGGATATACCATCGATTGCATTCCCCGGATCCTTTCCGGATTCTTCTGGAAATCGCGGGGAAAAAACCGTCTTGACAATCCGGATTCTTTATGATAACTTTTCCGCATATCCGTTGCCTCAGCGGGAAAGGCTTCACACATGTCGTCTAAAATCAGGGAAAAGCGCGGCGATTTCTGCACGCCGGAATGGTTCGCGCACGATCAGCAGCGCCATATGGATCCGCACCGGGGGCGGCTGATGATCGCCGGATGCGTTTCCAGCGGCGACCTGGCCGAGAAAGTGGTTCAGACTTACCAGGACCTGCTGTCCCGGAACGGCAGCAGGGAAAAAGTCCATTCCATGCTCCGGATCGACTCGCAGTTCTCGGACACGGAGACGCATGTCCGTCTCGAAAACCACGTCAACGGGAGCGACGTGTTCCTCTTCCAGTCCCTCTACGATCCGGGATCCGGCATGGCCGTCAACGAGAAATACATGCGTTTTCTCATCGCCACGCGGACCTTCAAGGAAAGCGGCGCACGCCATATCACGGGCGTGCTGCCCTATCTGGCCTATGCCAGGCAGGACAAGCCCACCAAGTTCAAGCGTGAGCCGACCACGGCCCGGTTGATGGCCGACATGGCCCTGGAAGCGGGCATCGACCGGCTGATCACCTGGGACCCGCACTGCGGACAGATACGCGGATACTACGGCAAGGTTCAGTTCAACGGACTCGAATCCCTATCCCTGTTTCTGGATATCTTCAAGGATTTCCAGGACCGCGAAGACGTGATCGTGGTTGCACCGGATGAAGGCGCCTCCAAGTTCGTCACGCATTTCGGCAGGGCCATGAACCTGAAATGCGCCATTGCCTCCAAGTTCAGGCCGAAACCGGAAGTCGCGGAAATCTCGGAGGTCATCGGGGATTTTTCAGGAAAGAAAACAGCCGTCATCCTGGACGACATGATCTCCACCGGCGGCACCATCGAAGCTCTGGTCCGGTATCTGGTTGACCAGCTGAAGATCTGCGAGATCTACCTGGGCGCGTCCCACAATCTCTGCACCGAACGTTTCCGGATGATCCTCACCAAACTTCATGAAAACAGCTGCCTCCGGAAAGTCTATGTCACCAACAGCATCCCGCAGACACCCGCTTTCACAGGCCTGCCCTTCGTCGAGACACGCTGCCTCTCGGACACCCTGTGCCGCGTCATCAACCGCATCCACTACAGCCGGTCCGTGAGCGAGGTGTTCTACAAGCCATAGCGATGACTGAAGATAATGGATGTTCAAACAAAGACAACCGGATTCAAGAAGGTTGCCTCTTTTTGAAGAGATCTCCCAAAGAAGCGGCGCCGAGGATCCCGGATCCGGGGGCTGAATAGGACCGCGCCATCAGAACGGGGATGCCAATCGTTCTCTCCTTCATTTCCAAGGCCGTCAAATACAGGCAGTCAAAGCATGATATGTGCCGGACAGTGTCATAAAAATTCCCTGACCGATTCTTTTTTCTTGCATTTTTTGATTTACATTGTTATGTTTTAATAAATTCAGAAATTTGCTGCATCTCAAGTTATCACCGACAGTGACGTTTCGCTGTAAGTCGGTTAATCATGATATCAATCCTCCGAAACCATACTCTCAAAAGTGGATAGAGTCCTCTTTAAGCAGAAATAAGGCTGATTCCTCTGTTCAGGCTCTCCGCCTCAAACGGCGGGGGATCTTCGATCTGTCGGGAAAAAACCAGACTGTTCTCTCGATTACCCCACGGCAGGCCTCTGGGTAATCGGTCGCTGTCGGATTCACCGGAAAAGAAAGAGAGATAAAATGAAACGATTGCATCGCTGTAAGACGGCCCGTTTCCTCTTTCTGCTCCCGCCGTTCATGGCTTTGCTCCTGCCGGCATCCCTGTCCTCGCAGACCGGGAAAACCGTGCTCTTTTTCAAAAAAAGGATACGCGTGGCCGGCCAGGCTCAGGTCTTCGGCGAACTTTACGATGTTCAGGGAACGTCGCGGAGAAGGCCGCCTTCCACCGGCAGAATCGCCTTCACCCCCACGCTCGTTTTTTCCAGCCTTTTTTCCGTGTCCGCGGATCTGATGCTCTCGACCGAGGGATCCAGCGCCAGGCAGAACATGAATATCCTGGGCCTGCATCCGGTCTGGGCCTGGGGCAGGGCCCATGCAGGCGATTTCTCGGATCATTTCTCCGCTTCGACCTTCAGCGGCGTAAACGTCAAGGGCGCCGAGATCGATCTGTTTCCCGGCCTTTTCCGTTTCGCCGCGGGCGGCGGCCGCACCAAGCGGGCCGTTGACGGGAACGTCATCCATCAGAATTATTCTCAGTATCTGGCGGCCGGCCGGATCGGATACGGCAGCACGAACGCCTCCTTTCTGGACCTGATCCTGGTCAAGGTCAAGGATGACGCTTCCTCCCTGTCCAAGCCTGAACAGTGGGAAATCCCGAAAGTTTTGCCGGACACGCTGGAAACCGAACTGGACACGCTCTGGGTCGAGCCGCCCTATAATCCGTACGCCGTCACTCCCCAGGAAAACCTGGTCATGGGTTTCTCCGGCCGGCTCCAGCTGCTGAACAGCCGCATCGTGCTGAAGATGGAAGGATCCGGAAGCGCGTACACCAAAAACCTTGAAACGGACATCGTGGACATCGACAGCGTGGACATGCCCGATTTCCTGCGGACGCCCCTGAAAAAAATATTCACGCCCAGGAGATCCTCCAATATGGATTTTGCGGGCATGGCCCATCTCAATGTCAATCTCGAGGCCTTCAGGGCTGAAATGGGGTACCGGATGACGGGACCCGGTTATCTGTCTCTGGGCATCCCATCAACCGTCAACGACCGGCAGGAATGGCTGTTCAACACATCGGCCCGGCTGGGCATACACCGGATTCAGCTGCAATGGAACCGGATGTCGGACAATCTGGCCGGGCAGAAACTTTTGACGAATATCCGAAACCAGTTCGGAGCCGGCCTGAACACCACGACACAGGCCTGGCAGTCCAACATACAGATCCAATACCTTCTCATGGGCAATGACGCGCCGTCCGACTCCCTGCAATATGATTTCAACAACTTCATCATGAACATCCATGAATCCGTCGCCTTTGGAAAGAACGCGCTGCTGAGACGTCTGGGGATTCAATATACGTTGCAGCGGTCGACAAAGAAGACCTATGCGGGCGAGGACAGGGCCGGATACCACACCATCAACCTGACCGGCGCCTTCCAGGCGGCCAGGAGCATCGCGGCAAACGCAAGCGCGGGCCTGTCCTTCAGAAAATCGGGACAGGCGGACAGGCAGGTGACGCAGGTGTATTCCCTTCGCCTGACGCATACGGCAATGGCAAACAAATTATCCAATTCCATATTCAGCTCCTCGTCCATGATCCGGGACACGCGCGTCTTCCGCATGGGGCTCCGGTCCAGTTACCGGTTGACGCCGCAAAACCAGCTGGCCTTTGACCTGTCGCACAACGTGTTTCGAGGAAACCGGGATTTCCATGAAACGCGAAGCAGCCTGACGATCAGCCATCGATTTTAACGGAGAGAGCCATGAAAAAACCGGTTTATGCCTGTCTCGCCGGATTCATCGCCATACTCTTTTTCCTGTGCAGCCAACCCATGCAGATCGAGTACGGCACCCTGATCGTCGGCATCCTGTGGGAAGCGGATTCCGGCGTCCCTGTGAACGCCTCCGTGAGGAATCAGGACTCTGAAATCGAGCGGACTCATCCGAAGGAGCGTCTCTCAAAGGAAACCCTGCAGGCGGCTGACTCGACTGCCTGGTCGAAAATCCGGTTTACGCTGCAGCCGGGCAATCTGGTGTTTGAATTCGAATCCCTCCAGGAGACGTACGCGATTCAGGCCGAACTAGGCATCTACAACCTGACTGTGGAAGTCATTGACGGATCCGGGAAAATCCTGTATCTGGCTTCCCACAACGAAATCCTGATCGAACCCGATAAAACCTCGGAAGTGCGCTTGACTCTGGGTCCGAATTTCCCCTCGACCGCGCCACAATTTGTGGACCTGCAGCCGGTCAATATCAATTATTCCGGCTCCTATATGCTGCATTGGAATTCGGTCCCGAGGGCGGAGACCTACACGCTGCACGAGGATGAGGACAGCACTTTTACAGCGCCCTCAGTGCTGTATACAGGCCCGGACACCCTCTGCGAGGTGTCCGATAAACAGGATGGCCTGTATCATTACCGCGTGCGAGCAGGCAATGCAATCGGAACATCGCCCTGGAGCGCCTCTGCGGCTTTTCAGGTGATCCGGACTTCCGTATTGAACGTTACGACGACTTCCCTGCCCGGTGGTGTCAATGGTATATCCTACGAGGCGTCAGTCGAAGCTGAAGGGGGCACAGAACCCTATACCTGGTCTATCTCCGCCGGCTCACTCCCGCCGGGCCTGTCCATCAGCGCCTCTACAGGGACGATATCCGGAACGCCCACAACCGCAGGAACATTCGAATTCACTGTCCAGGTAACTGATGCCGGAGACCCGACACAGACAGACAACCAGGCCCTGTCCATCACAGTCAATCCGGCTGCCCTGACGATCAATACAACATCCCTGGCGGATGGCCAGATCGGCCAGGCATACGACCAGACTGTCAAAGCCACAGGCGGCACAACGCCATACGCCTGGTCTATCTCCGCAGGCTCGCTCCCGCCGGGCCTGTCCATCAGCGCCTCC
>JAFGEX010000115.1 GCA_016931355.1 bacterium | reverse complement strand
TTGCGGACCATGACACGTTTAAAATGTGGTACTGGGGATACAATCCTTCTGTCGGAGCAACAGGATTGAATGCCATCGGATATGCCTGGTCCCTGGACGGATCAAACTGGACCCGGGCCAGAGGACCGGGAACACTCGGCAGTGTTTATGATTTGGAAATGGCCGGGCTCCCCGACAGTCTGGGCCTGGCCACACCCTGTGTCGTGAAAGCCGGGGACACTTACCATATGTGGCATTCCCAGGTCGTAGTTGCGCCCTTCCTTTTCCGCATCGGGTATGCCCGGTCATCGGATGGAATCCATTGGACAAAGGTCAACGGAGACGGACCAAACGGCGCGGTGATCGATTGGGGGGCTCCGGGCAGTTTTGACCAGCTTTCGGTTTCCTGGCCGGCTGTCATCGAAACAGATAAAGGATTCATGATGTGGTATTACGGCCACAATGGAACCACGTCGCGGATCGGATGCAGCCTGTCCTCCGACGGGATACAATGGGATCGCGCTCCCGGGCTGGACGCCTCCGAAGGTTGCTTCGGCAATGCACTCGGGACATGCGTCATTCCGATGAACAGCCAGTATAAAATGTGGTACTCGCCGGAGAATTCGGATCTGGTCCATCTGGCTTTTTCGGAACGGGATACGGATGTCGGAGGACAAGTCGATCCTGCCCGTCCGTCGGCTTTCTCATTGGAACAAAACTTTCCCAATCCGTTCAATCCATCCACAACCATCCAATATCGCGTCCAGGAGCCCTGTCCGGTTCATCTGGCCGTTTACAATCTGAACGGCCGGATGGTCAGGGAGCTCATCCGGGCCTATCAACAACCGGGCCTTTATTCCATGACAGCCGATCTGCAGGAGATTCCATCCGGTATCTATCTTTACAAAATTCAGATGGGTGATTTTCAGGCCGCCGGGAAAATGGTGAAACTCGATTAACGATTGGGTGCTGTTATGCGGTTCGGCCTGTGAAAACAAGGTCCTGCATGATCAGCAAACCTGCAGCATTTCATTGAAGCTCCCCGGCTGCTCGCGGCGGGGAATCTTCGATCTGTAGGGAAGAAGACATTTTTATTCGCTCGCTTACCCCGGGGCAAGCCTAAGGGGAATGCGCTCGCTGACAGATTCAAAATTGAGTTGAGGCAGAAATGAAAAAGACACTCATCCTCCTTCTGCTCGTCCAGGCCGGTTTTACTGTAACCGCGCAGCATCAGACGACTCCGCACACGAAGGGGACGGGATATTTTACAAATCCGGTCTTTGCGGGGGATTACCCGGATCCGAGTATTTTGCGCGACGGCAACGATTATTACATCGTCCACTCCTCATTCGAATATTACCCGGGCCTGCTGATCTGGCATTCCACGGACCTGATCAACTGGGCGCCTGTGACGAATGCCTTACACCGGTACGTGGGTTCGGTCTGGGCTCCGGATCTGGTCAAACACAAGGGCAGGTATTACATCTATTTCCCGGCGAACAACACCAATTTCGTGGTCACGGCCGGTTCCATCAGGGGGCCCTGGAGCGATCCGGTCGATCTGAAAATCGGCAATATCGATCCCGGGCATGTCACGGACGATCAGGGGAAACGGTATCTCTATTTCAGCAGCGGCGGATATGTGCCCCTGTCCGAAGACGGGCTTTCCGTTACAGGCGAAATCAGGCAGGCCTACGACGGCTGGCCGATCCCCCGCGAATGGACGATCGAATGCTTCTGCCTGGAAGGTCCCAAGCTCATGAAACGCGGAGATTATTATTATCTGACTGTAGCCGAAGGGGGGACCGCCGGACCCGCCACGAGCCACATGGTCATATCCGCGCGCTCTCAATCGCCGTTCGGCCCCTGGGAAAATTCGCCCTTCAACCCCATCATCCGGACCGGGGACAAATCCGAAAGGTGGTGGTCAAAAGGCCACGGCACCGTGTTCGAGGACGGATCCGGAAACGGGTGGATCGTGTTTCACGGGTATGAAAAGGATCATCACAACATGGGACGCCAGACGCTGCTCCAGCCCGTGGAATGGACAAGCGACGGCTGGTACAAAACACCCGAAGGGATCAGAACCGAAGAACCGATGAAAAGGCCTGCGGGCATCTTGATGGATGCATCCTTTTCCCTGAACGATTCTTTCAACGACGACGCCTTGAGGCCCCATTGGAAATTCTACGGCGAATACGACCCCGGCCGTTTTCATCTGTCGGACGGATGCCTGTCCATCAAAGCCAGGGGACAATCCGTCAGCGACTGCTCCCCCCTTCTCTCTATCCCGTCGGATCATTCCTATATTGCGCAGGTGGAGCTGCTGATCGAAGGAGAGGCGACCGGGGGATTGGTGCTTTTTTATAACCCCGACGCGCATTCGGGGATACTGGCGGACAGGGAGAATATCCTGGCCGATCTCAGGGGCTGGCAGTTCACGACGGAGAAGAATGTGATAAGGAACCGCGTGTTCCTCCGCCTGAAAAAAACGGACAGCGTTGTCGATATGTACTACAGCCCGGACGGTGAACAATGGAATAAGATAGAGAGTTCGCTGGAGGTTTCTTCATTGAACCACAATGCGCTCGGAGGATTCTTGAGTCTGCGCATCGGACTCTGCTCTTTCGGCGAGGGAGCGGTCCGGTTTAAAAATTTCTCGTATCAGGCGATGAAATAGAGCATCGGGCGGCAGCTGTTGATAACTTGAATCTGACATCGAGCGCATTCCCCTTAGGCTTGCCGCGTGGTAAGCGAGCGAATACAAACAAATTTTTCACTACAGATCGAAGATTCGTCGCCACTTGCGGCGGGGAGCTTCCATCTGCCGATGATCTCCTCCCGGGCCGTAAGCTGTGGGGAATACGCGCGCCGTCAGATTAATAAATATCCAAAAATTTTTATGATTCGGGGCACAGTCCGCTAGAAACAGGCCCCGGGGCCATCAAAGATTCAGGGCACAATCCCGGCAGAGACAGGCCCCAGGCAGGAATCCTGGGGCCATTAAGAGCTGCGTAAATACGCGCATTTGAAATCCCCGGCATAGAGCGGCCGGGGACCTTCAAAAAATTGCCTCTGTTCTTCGGGGTGATTTCTTAGAAGTCTTTTCTGCACGGGAATGGTTCCCGGCTGCTTTGATCGGGTCCATCTCCTTGTGTCCGGAAACTGGCGTGTACAGCGCCTGGGTTTTGCTGTTGTATTCCCGGGAATGGAATGAAGCAGGATGCGCTGATCAAACGGAAGCACGATTCATTGAGAATATTCTTGATAAATACCATAAAAACTAAAGATTATAATAAAACCGTCTGTTCTCAGTAAATATTCCGGCAGCCCTTGATAGCCCTGCTGTGCACCCGAGTTGTAGTCATCATTTCTGAACTCTCCGCCGCAGGCCAAGCCTTTCCTGCCGGGGGCAGCACTCATCATTTATAAACTCAAGTCTTCCACAAAAAGGCGCTTCGGATTTCCCCCTGCATCCCGGGCCTTCTCCAACTCCCCGTCGAAAAAGTCCATGCCAAGGCTGTTCAGCTCCGCAGTGGACCTGAGCCATTGTTCCTCCTCGGCGTGCAACTCCTCGTCCGCAAAGGCAAGCGAAAGGCCGTCCCTGATGAAACAGGCGGCAACTTCCTTTTTCGAAAAACGGGAAGGCTCGTCCACGATGTAAGGATTTTTAAGGATATCGGCTATGGCTTCCGCGCAAAATTGTTTCTCGAATCCCAGGATTGCGCCGATGCGCGTCATCCATTCAACTTCGGCCTGAACCGTCTGCCGGTCTTTCCGGATCAGCAGGAGCAGTCCCTTAAAATAAAGGCTCCTGTCCTTCAGGGTCATTTTCATCTCATTCGGTCTCCAGACTGCCTCAGGGATGCGGCCTCATCTAGCCAGCAACATCTTGCGCATCACCTGACGCCCGCCCGCGTGTATCGCGTAAACATAAACGCCTGATGCCAGACGGTCGCCGGAGAAACGCAGCTCGTGGCTGCCTGCATCCAGCTGACCGGACATCAGTTTCTGTATCTCCCTGCCCTGCAGGTCGAAAACCCTCACATCCACATGATCCCTTTTCCCGAGGCTGAAGCGGATCAGGGTGCCTGAATTGAAGGGATTGGGATAGTTGCTGCAAAGCTCGAGGGATTCGGCCGGCCTTGCGTCCACCGCGTTCGGGCCGGATTTGTCCGTGTACACGATTTCCAGATAGGGCCGCGTGCCTTCGCCGTACTCGCTGGCTTTTAATCCGATCTGGGTCTGGCAGTCATTCACCACAAGTAGCCCGTAATTCGAACGCAGCCCGTCCGCCCACTCCTGCACCAGGGAAGTGATGTCGGCCGGAGGATAAAAGGTGTGATCCCAGTCCGAGGCGTCCGGCAGGTGAAGGATCTGCGCAACAGGCGTGTTCATTTCAGCATCGCCGCCCGGTGTTGTCCAGGGGACGCCGTCTGAGGCGTTCTGCCAGGTCGCGCCGTACTCCTCCCAGGACCGCGTCACCGGGTAGATTTTCAGATAGTCGTTGTCGTGGAAATCGACCTGGTTCCAGACATAGAATCCGACATCCGCGGACAGGATCTGCTTGCCGAAAACCTCATCCGGCAGGGCGAACCGGACGAGGAAACGGTCGATCTCGGACGGGCAACAGTCGCCCCCGTAATTGCCGGCCGGGTCTGCGGCATAGATGAACGTATCGTCCACATCGTCCGTGCTTTCGATCCGGACTGTATGCTGAACCTGGCTCGGATCCAGGGTTGTGGCTGAAGCGGATCCGGAGAGGCCGGATTCATTGCCTGCAATGTCGTATGCGGAAACCTGATACTGGTAGGGTGTATTCGGAGACAGGCCGGAGTCCTGGTACTGCGTGTCCTGTACGTCCGCAACCTGGGTGCCGTCTCGGTATACCCGGTATCCGGCAACAGCAGCGTTGTCCGTCGCAGCATCCCACGAGAGGTCGATTTGAGTGGAGGAAACCGGTCCTGCAGTCAGCCCTTCCGGGATCGAAGGCGGTTCGTTGTCCGAAGGCATGGTCACATCCACCGGAGTGCTGCGGTTTGATTCCGTGCCTCCGCCGTTGACGGCGCTGACGCCGTACTGATAATTTTCTCCCGGGACGCAGGTTTGGTCTGAATAAGCGGTGGTAGCTGTTGTCGCAAGGAGTTGATCGTTACGGTAAATCCTGTACCGGGAAACGCCCGACTCCGCATCCGTGGACGGAGACCAGGCCAAATCCACCTGCGTCTCACCCGCCACAGTCGCCTGGAGGTTCTGCGGCGTGGAAGGCGGCGTCAAATCCGGTTCAACGCCGGCCCAGCCGCCGAGACGCGCCCACAGCCACCACACGGCATAGGCCTTCATGTTGGCGTTCACAGGCTGGGTGTGCGCAGCGCCGCAGTTGTACCAGTCGACTCCCTGCGTATGGGCGTTCTGCCATTCGATCGCCCAGTTGCCGCCGTCGTAATAACACTCGTCATTGACATAACGGTCTCCGAAATAATTGCCGTCCGGATCCCAGCATTCGAT
>JAFGEX010000114.1 GCA_016931355.1 bacterium | reverse complement strand
CTCCACCAGGATCTTTAATGAGCGGCTCCTGAAACGTCCCTTGAACTGCGGGATGGCACAGAATGTACAGGCGTGGTCGCAGCCATCCGCGATTTTCAGAAAGGCGGCATGCGGCGCATGGGACCGCCTCCGGGCGGAATAGGATTCTTTCCATTTAAACCGTCCGCCTGCAACCAGGCGGACGAGTTGTTCATAGGGCTCGATGCCGAAAAATCCGTCCACTTCGGGAATTTCCCGCCGGATCCGGTCCCTGTATCTTTCAGAGAGGCAGCCCCAGACATATACTTTTTTCCGCGCGTCCTTTTTCTTGATCTCTACCGCTTCCAGGATGGCTTCGATCGATTCTTCCTTCGCGTCCTCTATGAATCCGCAGGTATTGACCAGTATCACGTCTGCGCCGGCCGCATCCTCGATGCGTTCAAGACCCGCCTGGAGGAGCTGCCCCTCCAGGATGTCCGAATCGGCCTGGTTTTTCGGGCAACCCAGGGTGATCAGGCTGTATGTAGCAGGAGATTTTCCCATGACTTCCGGATCCATTGTTTCATTCATCCCGCGCTGGAAACACTATGCTCTCCGCGCCGCAGGATGTCCGCCATCTGATGAAAACACCCTCCGCCCGGGGCAGGGCGTATTCGACCTCTATCGAAACAGCTTCTTTTCCGCAGCCCGCGCCGCTGCAGGATGCAGGCCCGGACGTGTTGTTTCCGGAGGGGAATGCGTTCGCCGGCAAATATAGGGGGAATGCATGCCGCGAATACAAGATTAACCCGTTTGAAAATACGAAGTTTTTTTGTAAGAAGAAAATGTTATTTTGAATACCGTCCAGGCGGAATAATCCCCCTTATTTGATGCGGCAGGGCGCAAGTCCGCGGAATCCGGAGATGAATGAAGTCAAAAGGATGGTTGTGTGAGGCTCCCTGCTGCAAACGACGGGGAATCTTCGATCTGCAGGGAAAAATTTATTTGTATTCGCTCGCTGCCGCTCGCTTTCAGATTCAGGGGACCTGAGATGTACGCGTCCGGTTGTTCCAGGTGATGTTGCGGTCCGATGCGAGAACGTATCCGCTGAGATCGCAATCCGCGTTCAAGTATCCGCTTTGCGTTCTTTTGTTCCACGTTTCGTTTCTGTCCGAAGCGCCGACCTGCCCGGATCCGTCCGCATCCCCGGCCCACATGCCCCACACGCCGACCTCCAGTTCCCGGGCCCCCCCTGATCCGTAAAACTGGGCGCTTCCCGTTGTGAAATCATATGAAACGGATGTGCTCTTCAGCTCAACGGGAAGCCTGCTCATGACAGACAGGTGATTCCGGTGTGAAACCGTGATAAAATAAGAACCTGCCATGGCCGGGAAGACAACGGTTTCCGTGAGGCCGTCATCCCCGACGATCCGCCCGTCATTCCTGAGCCATGCGCTCCGGGAATGGACGGCCGCCCCGCCCGCTGTCTCGCGCAGCTGGAGCAGCACCCAGTCCACAACATTCGCCGGCACAGCGGCCACATTGCGCGCATCCTGGGCGTAAGGGGAGGCCAGCGGCAGAAAGCCGGCCGATCGCAGCGTCGTCGCCATCAGATGAGTGGATGCCGAATAAGGCCCTTCCAGGAATATCCTGGCCCGAAGCCGGATATCCTCAAGCGAACAGAGCATGGGCCTGACACGAAGATCATACGTGTGCGACAGCCAGGTTCCGCTGTTGTTGAGAAAGGACCGCCCGTCAACAGGTATGATTTGTTCCATGAGCAGGCTCATGGTCTCGCCCGAAGAACCGTCATGATAAACCACGGCGTGGTAATCGCTTCCCGATTCGACCTCTGCATGCGCATCCGACAGATCGATGAAATTCCAGCTGTTCTTCAACAGATTACCGGCCGGGCAGGAGGCCGTAGAGCCGATGACGGCACCCGGCAGCCCCCCGCTGTTCATACAGATCTCCACCTTGACGGATCCTGTGAGCGTTGCATTGGCCAGGTGTATGAAAACACCCGCAGCCTGGCCGCTGATCCCAGCTGTGAAACGGACCGCAGCCTTCTGCCCGGCAGCCAGTGTCTGGCTGTACTCCGTGCCCCCCCAGTCATCATAGGCCGGGATTTCCTGCTCCAACAGAGACGCCGGATCAACGGTCAAGGCCATGGCTTTGAGAACGCTGAGTTTTCCGTTTCCCCAGGTCTCCTGCCAGGTTCCGCCCGTGAATTCGTCCTTCACCGTACCTGATATCATATCATTCAGGACCTGCGCCGCGCTCAAAGACGGATCCTGCTCGAGGATCAGCGCCGCAGCGCCGGCGGCTACTGCAGCGGACATGCTGGTCCCCTGGTTCAGAAAATGCCTGGCGCCCGGGAGGATGACCGATGATGCAGGGCTGGCATATTGGGAAAGGGAGGATCCGATGCGCTCCCCCGGTGCGGCCAGGTCCGGTTTCTGCCTTGCATCGCGCGTAGGCCCGCGGCTGGAAAACGAAGAAACGTCGTCTGATCGGTTTGGAGTGCCTCCGGAATAGAAAGATCCCGCGTTCGACATCCAGCGCCAGCGATGCGCGTAACAGCCGACGATGAGGCTGCCGGAAGCCGTGTTGCTGAGACAATATTCCGTATTGCCGTTCGTTAGGACCACCGAGGCATTTCCAATGGACCGATCGTACAGCCAGCCGTGATAGGTCATGGCGGACCCGGACTGGTTGGTCAGGCGCAGGGTCCAGGTCCCTGCCGCCGGAGGGATGGCCTCGGACGCGTCGTCCGCTTCCACGCGGATTTTACGGTCGTTGTTCGCGGCATCCACGGCATTGTAAACGAATTGCGTCCCGTCCGGCGTGTTCTGCTCATAATAGCCGCCCGGACCCTGCTCGAGCATGTATCCGTTCGGGGATATGAGCACCGCGTTCACGCTCCCGTTGTTGTTGAACCAGGCCTCGAAATTAAAATCGTCATTCCGGGCTCCCGGTGCTGCCGTATAGGACGGGACCGTGAGAACGATGTCCACGGAAGACCCGGAGGCAACCGTACCGGTCACATGAATCGGATTCTCCCCGTTGTTTCCTGCGGACGCGACCACCACGCGGCCCGGGCCGCTGGAAGTGAAGATGTCAATGGCTTCGCTGATGGCATCGGTCCCGTCATGCGGTCCGGAATCGGTCCCCAGGCTCAGGTTCACCACCATGGGCATGCCAAGCGCCTCCGCCTTCTGGCGGGCGTAGTCCAGCCCGTCCGCGATCAGCGTCGAATTGAACCCTCCGTTTGCGTCGTCGCCCTTGATGATGATGAGATCCGCTTCCGGCGCCAAGCCCGCATACTTCCGTGAAGCGAGCGCGGATCCGTTCCCCGCAGCCGTACCCGCCACATGCGTCCCATGCCCGAGCGGATCCGTGGATTCCACAAAACCGGCCGGGGTTCCGTCGATTTCGTTCTCGATATGCGCGGCCGTGTACTCGATGCCGTATCCAAAGCCGACCGGGCTTGTCTCTCCGGGTTCGTCCGGGCTGTTCCGCTGATCCCACAGAAACAGGATGCGGCTGCTGCCCGGACTGTCCGGATCCCTGAAGTCTTCATGGGCCCAGTCAATGCCTGTATCGTAAATGCACAACAGAACGTTCTTGCCGGTATACGTGGTGTTGTTTAAATATCCCGCCTGAAGGGTTTTCGCCCCGGTCAGGCCGGCCGCCACGTCGTTCGCCGGATGATAGTCCGATCCGGCATCCACATAGCGCACGGAGGGATGCGCAGCCAGCGACTTCAGGCCGGACCGGGTGACAAGGGCGGTCGCAAAATGAGCATAGACGGCATTGATCCGGATGGGAAGCCTGCTCAGCGATTCCGGATCATCCGAATAAACGGTCGCAGCGTAAAGATCCTCGCCATCCCGGTTCTGTCCCATGAAAACAGGAAGGCGCGCCCTTTCCTCCTTCAATATGCGGGGATCCGCAGTTTCGAGCAGCCTCCCGAACCGCGGATCCAGCCGGCCCGAAACCAGCGTGCCGCTCCGGTCTGCACCGGTGACGGATGCCGAAATCAGGGCGATGAAAAGGAACCTGTATGGTTTCATGGTCATATGCCCTCCTTCCAACCTAACGGGCCATCACGATTTTCCGGACAAAACTGCGGCCGCCTGTCTCCATGCGGATGAAAAACAGACCGCTGGGAACAGCCTTCCCCGAATCGTCCGTGCCGTTCCATGTGGCAACATGGCGGCCTGCTTTCAGGTTTTCATCTACGAGTCCCCGCACCTGCTGTCCGGCGATATTGTAAACCGCAATGCGAACCCTCTGTCCTGCCGGCAGGTCGAAAACAACCTTGACGCCGGAGTTGAACGGATTGGGATAGCCCGGGTGAAGAAAAAAATCACGGACGACAGCCGCTTTACGAACCATTGAGTGAGCCGCCGGCTTCAGGGAAAAGTCCCGCTCCGGACTGTCGAAAACACAGGATACCCTCGTCATGCAGTCCCCTTCAAACGTCTGCTGCAGTTGGGTCCATGCCATGCGGGCCGATCCTTCAGGATCGGATATGGCGAAACGTATCCTGCAGACCGGTTGCTCTGAGGGAATCACGCGAAGGCCGTTTTGCATGCGATCAGAAAGGCATCCGTTGACCTGCCAGTTCCCTGCTCCCGGGGGATTCGTCAGGGTCATGGAATAAAGGCCGTGCGTATCATCAGCCAGAGCTGGAGCCTGTCCTTCGTCGAATGCAAGAATATCTCCCAGCGCCCGTCCGGCCAGGCTGAAATTCCCCAGATATCCCTCGTCATCCGGTCCTGCTGCCCGTATTCCGAGGGATATCTCCAGAAAGGCGTACATGCCGGTGTCCACGGATGCGGAATCCAGGGACCAGATCCACTTTTTTTGTGCGGCAGCCGAGCATCCCGCAAGCCAGACGACCATCAGCACCAGGTTACGTGTCATGGCCATGCGCTCTCCGAAAAGGCTCCCAACAGCATGTTCCTCCTGGCCATCTCATAGTCATTGTCCGACACCTGGCCGTCCAGGTTGATGTCTTCGGGGAAATACCCGTCCGCGCTAGTGTCAATCGCCCTGCAAATCAGGGCGAGATCCCCGGCAAAGATGTTCAAGTCCTCCTGCTCCGTATGACCGGCGATCATGCCCCAGACCCCGCTTTTCAGCTCCAGACATCCGGTTTGATGATAGTACTGATCACTGGAGGACGTAAAATCGTGTGAAACACTGTCGGCAAATTCCATCGCCGCCCTGCTGGCGACGGGGAGATGGTTCCTGTGATGCAGCCGGATAAAAAACCGGCCCGGATACAACCGGACAGTCAGGGGGGCGTATCCCGTCATGCAGTCTGCTACGGTCCCGTCGCTCAGTAAAAGCCCCGCCCTATACACTTTCATGGATTGATCCGGGCTGTACAGCTCTATCAGAATCCAGTCAACCGCATCCTCCGGGATGACGGCTGCGAGGCTTGTATCCTGAGGATAGGGCGAGCGCACGGGAAGGAGGTCCGCCTGGTTCAAGGCCGCAGCCATTGTTCCGCCCTCTCTGAATGGGCCCTGCAGAAAAACCCGCAAATCGAGTTTGATGTCCTTTTTCCGGATGGTCAATATCCGTCCTGCATCCACGCTCCGATACACGATGGTTTCACCTGTCAGGAATTCAACCTCCACATCCGCCTGATTGCGGTCCCCGAGGCCGAAATGAAGGACCGGATCGTCCTGAGCCATATACCCGTATGCGCCCTGGGCCTGCTTGTATCCGATAAGCCCTTCACCCTGCTGCCCTGCGGGAAAAAGTCTGACCCTGGCGCCGAATGCCCCGGCCTGGCCGTTCGGAGTGAAAAGCTGAACCTTCAGCCATGACTTGATCGGCTCCAGATTATTTCTGATCATCCAGGTATGGGTCTCCTTATCGGAGATCGCCAGGTCCAGATCGCCGTCCAGGTCGAAGTCGGCAAACGCCACACTGCGCGGATCCACCAGTGCGGGCATGGGCAATTCAGGACCGGCTCCGAACAATCCGGTCCCGTCATTGAGCAGGCATCTCCCCCTGTCCGCGAAAACCAGGTCCAGATCTCCGTCATTGTCCAGGTCCGCAAATCCTCCCATAAATCCGAGAGAATGAGGTAAAATGTCCAGCAGGGAGAAGGTCCCGCTACCGAGATTTTCGTACAGGAAAGCTTCCCTGTACCATTCGCTGACCAGCAGAAGGTCGGAATCTCCGTCATTGTCCACATCCCCGGCTGAAATGCCGTCGCCTGCCCTGTGCGTAATGCCGATGCTCGCGGGTTCTATTCTTGTGAAATGACCTGCTCCGTCATTCTGCATGACATGGAAGTCGCCGGTCCGGTTGCAGGCCAGAATGTCCACGTCCCCGTCGTTGTCATAATCGACGGCAACCGCACCCTGCCCGGCTGCGACGGATGAAAGCCGGCCTCCCGGTTCGTCTGAGAAAATCCAGCCCCCCTGATTGACAAACACCTCGTTGGCCTCGGAAACCGGATCCCCGCTGCCGGAAAATCCGCTCACAGTGAAGACATCCAAATCCCCGTCTCCCTCCATATCAAGGGCGACCACGGCCCTCGTGGGCTTGTTGCTCCGGGCAACCGCCGGGATGTCCGCCGTTCTGTCCGTAAAAAATCCCCTCCCGGTGTTTTCAAAAAAATTATTATGATCACCGGATGTGCCCGGGCGTTTGACCGTTGTCCCGTTGACCAGATCAAAATCCCCGTCATTATCCAGGTCGGCGAACAATGCGCCGTGCGATCCGCCGTCCAAATCATCTATGCCCCTGATTTTCCCTTCCTCATAAAAAACCGTTCCGTCGTCATTCCGGAAGAACTGATCCGATATGTTGTCCGTCCTGTACCGGGTGGAATAGAGGTCCGGGAGAAAGTCTTCCGTCACATCCGTAAAACAAACGGCATGCGTTCCCTTGGCCATGCCCGCGGTCGAGAACTCTGAAATGTCCTCGAATGTCAGGGAAAGATCGTTTGACAGAGAGCCATTCGGTTCATAGATGATATCCAGGGGGAGCAGAGGACCGAGCATGCCGGTTGCCGCCGTATCCCATGCCACGTCATGGGCCAGCGACGGATTCATCAACCTCAGGCTGCAGGAAAACAGGCTCTCCCAATCCCCTGTAGCGGAGAACGGGGCTCCCGGACCCGGTTCCAGATCATCCACTGCAATCCAGCATTTCGAACCGTTCAGGGAACGGCCCGCGCGCAAAACATACCGGGGATTATCCACTAAAGCAGCATTCATCCCGGAAACGACCGGCTCATCCCCGGCGAATGCGGCCGCATGAATCTGAAAATAAAAATCCGCACTGCCCATGATCCTGGAAGTCCCCTGCTCCCCGCTCCGGATTTCGATGTCCCATGAAAGCCGCCCGCCCGACTCCCGGACGTTGTTGATGCGGAGGCGGACGGTATCCAGGCCGGATGAGACGCCGGCTGCAAAAAAACCGCAGATCAACCCTATTTGAAACCACCGCACCGGCAAATCGCGCCCCTTTATACAAGCGAATGGCATCCCCCCCAATCACATCCGAAAGGTCTGCTCACCGCCTCATCAATCCATTGAATCCGGCATCCCGAATATCTTGACAACAGATCATTACGCAGATTCCCAAAAACCGTCCGCATGCTCACTTCATGAACGATCCTGCCTCAACTCCGAACGCACAACCTCCAGGTTCTCTTGGAATCCTCCAATCCGATAATAATCGGCTTGTTCTTAACAATAGATTCTTCTGCCTTTCCATGGGGCAGCCTTCCTTTCCTGGGTGGCTCGTTGAGACCCCGTTATAAACATGTCCTTGGTGGATGGTTTCAAGGAAAAGGCAGCCCTCTTTTTGATTGAATTTCAACTCCATATCCGGTGGCTGTCATAACAGAGCGGCCGGAGGTGGTCCAATCCTTACTCCGGGATCTTTGCATCCGCGTTTCTGTTCCTCAAAACGGCGCCCAGATCCGGATCGGACACGACTCCGTCCATGTCGATATCGGAATCCCGGTACCCGACTGTGCCCAGTGCCCGGTAAATTTTTCCGTAGTCCCCAAGTGTGACCATGCCATCCTGGTTGCAGTCCCCGGCCCGTGTGCAATATTTGCCGTCCGGGAGACGGACTGCGGCGTCCGGGAAGCCCGCATCCGGACCGCCGGTAAAATCGTACTCCACTGTGCCGGATGATGCAAATGAAACAGGAGCGGCCGAACACAGGGGCAGGTGATTCCTGTGATGGATCAGGATCCAATAGGATCCGTTGAGTACCGGCATGACAATCGTCTCCGGATTATCCGTGTCGCCGAGCACGACACCGTCCCCTCGCAGCAGATGGCTGCCGGCATAAACGGTTTCGCCTTTATCCGGATCCTTCAATTCAATCAGGATCCAATCGAGTGTCCCCTCCGGGAAAGAAGCAACCGTTGCCGGAGCCTGGCTGTAGGGAGACTGGTGCGGCAGGAGATCCGATTCCGCAAGGCCGGGACGCATGGCGTGCGATTCTTCATCATAAGGCCCTTCGAGAAACACCTTGAGCCTGAGGGAAAGGCATTCCCTCTGCGTGTAATTGCCGGGGGAATAATAATTCCAGTTCTGCTTGATCCTCCGGTAAAGTGGATCTTTCCATTTGTGGACACGATACAGGCCGGAAAACGGATTTTCGTTCCAGTAGATGCGAAGCACTGGGCCCGTGTCCGTGGAATCGCAGAGGATCAGTTCCTCGCGGCTGTCGCCCGCGACATCCGCCGCATAGATCCAGAGGGAGCGCACGGCCGGAAATTCGCGGCCCGTCAACCAGAGCGGAGCGCCGGTCATCGGATCGAACACGCCGGCATTCCCCTTATAATGACGCGTCATGCCGGTGATATGGTCCCGGCCGCTCCCGTCCCAGTCGATGGTCCACACATATTCCAGGCCCTCGCCGTTGCCCCCGGACGGATGCGGATTAAAGCCGGCAGGGAGGACCGCCCGTGTGCTGTAATGCGCGGCCAGGTCGCCCGCGTGATCCAGTATCCAGGGATGCTGGGAAAAGCCGTTGTCGCCGTTGAATCTCGAGCTGAAATAGAACTCTGCATGAGGCCGGTAAGGATCGAAATTCCCAACTGCTGCATTCTGCGCCTCGAAGCACTGATCGCCGAGCAGATTTCCGCGAAAGAAGGAAGGATCCTGCTTGAGCGATTCCGGTTTTTTTCTCCAGAGGATCCCCTGCGCCGAAAGCAGCGCGGTGAAATAGGTTTCGTATCCGGTATTGTCCTCTTCCAGGATGATCCATTCAAGGCCCGGAAGGTCGGGCCTGAAGTCGCCTATGGAAACGGCGTCCAGGTGATCCACGTAGGACGTTCCGAGATCGACCCAGTCGACCGGATAATGGAGATTGACGATGCGGCCGTCCTGGTCTATCATGTTCGCGCCCAGAACCTCGTCCATCCCGTCCAGATCCACATCCGCCGCAACGGCCGGGCCGTGGGCCTGGCCCCAGTAGCCTTCATAGATCCAGTTTTTCAGCGTGTTGTCCTGTTCAACGCGCCACAGCTCGCCGCCTGTCTCCAGATTAACGGCGATGAGGCTGCGGTTCAGATAATACCTGAATCCGGATCCTTCCGGTGTGACATCGATGGTCTGCACAATCGCGTCCCGGTCGCCCCTGCCCCTGAGATTCGCAATCATCACATGGCCGGCCCTCTGGCCTGCCGACAGATTCCCGATGGGGATGTATTTCTCCGGGATCCCTCCTGCCCCGTCCAGTATCACGAGCACGCCCGCAGAATCCAGGGCTACGATTTCCATCCTGCCGTCGCCGTCCGTGTCAGCCGCCGCATGCTTGGCGCCCCCGTTTCCCCCGGGATTCCGGATGGGGTGGCTCCACATGAACCTGCCGTCATGGGCATAGGCATAGAGCCGCGTACCGGATCGGAAGGTAAAGTCCGGCAGCCTGTCGCCGTCCAGGTCCACGGCGAAGAACTGATCGCCCTTGCTCCCCAGCGTGGGATCGCCGTGCACTTTTTCCGGGATCGAAAATGAAAATGGATTGGAGGCATAAACAGGGAAATCGGCCCGCGCGGATCCGCTGAGGAAAAGAAGCATCCCCAGAACGATGCGTATCCCGGCAACCGGGGAATCAGACCATTCATGATGACCGGAGCTTCGCATAACAATGGACGCCATGATTTTTGCTTTTATCTAAAATGCGATTACAGCAGTTCTGAAGATTTGGTTCTGTTGTTCCAGGTAATGTTGCGGTCCGATGCGAGAACGTATCCGCTGAGATCGCAATCCGCATCCAGGTAACCGAACTGCGTTCTCTTGTTCCATGTTTCATTTCTGTCCGAGGCGCCGACCTGGCCGGATCCGTCCGCATCCCCGGCCCATAGTCCCCAGACGCCGCTTTCGAGCTGTTTCAGCGCCCCTGTCCCGCCTGCCTGACTTTCCGCGGTGCTGAAGTCATAAGGGATTGTGCTGCCCGAAGAAACAGAGACAGTCGCAGCGCTGATGACGGCAAGATGGTTCCGGTGCCGCAGAACCAGAAAATAATCCCCGCTTGCGAGGCTGTACAGATTGATCCCGTCAACATTTTCGTCCTCCACAATGCTGCCGTCGGTCAGCAGGAAGGCGCTTCTATTGAAAACGACATGCGTATCGGCCTGGGCGCAGACCTGGACGAGAATCCAGTCCACCGTGTTGGCAGGGAACTGGTACGCCGTCCTGGGATCCTCGTCATAAGGCGAAAGATGCGGGATGTAAACCGTTGGGGTCTGAAGCGAATTGTACATGTTGTGACCGGAGGCGTTGTACGGACCCTCCAGCATGGCCGCGACCTGGAGCAGCGGCACGGATGCGGGCCGCGTGTAGCCTCCGGTGGAATAGAAATTCCATGTCTGTTTGACTCTACGGTAAAGTGGATCCAGCCATTTGTTGGCGCCGGGGGAAGGATTGGCGGATTCATTCCAAAAAACCTTCACCGTGTGATCGTTTTTATCATAACAAATGATCTCCTCGCGGCTGTCTCCGCATACATCCGACACGAATACTTGACTCGCATACAGATCCTCAAAAGCGAGGGTTGTCCAGATGCTGTCAAAAGTAACTCCGTTAAAAATCCCGACATGACGCACAGTCGGAGCGAAACTGGATCGATATCTTGAACGAACCGCCACATAATCTCGTTCCGTTCCATCCCAATCAATCGTTACTCCAGCCTCGACTCCCTCCAAATTACTGACAGGATTGAATCCTGCTGGTAGCATATTGCTCATCGAGTAATGGGCGAACAGCACACCGTTTCCTGAGTAAACCCAGGGATGTTGAGATTGCGTTGTTGAGACATTTAAATTACCCTGGCGCGATCCATTCCAGGTTTCATAATAGGGAGAAGTCAGATCGAAATTTCCAACCGCTACAAACTGGGGTTCTATATACTGATGGAGGGTTCCCCCCGTAAAATCAGGACTCAAGCCGAGCAAATCGAGTGCTTCCAAACTCCATATTGTGTAACCCGTTTGTGATTTTGAGTACATCCCTGTATGCATATTCATATATCCCATATCATCTTCCTGTGCAATCAGCCATTCAAGACCCGGTATATCAGGCCTGAAATCACCCACCAGAATGGCATCCAAATGATCGACATAATTCACGGAGGGAGTTAATCCAATATATCTTCCCAACCAGCTCTCCGAAATAATTTGTGTCGGCGTGCCGGGATTTGTCGGGCTGACAGGATCTATGAATGTTCCTCCTACGACTTCATCCAGCCCATCCCAATCCACATCCGCACAAATCAGAGGTCCGTGCGCCTGGCCCCAATAGCCTTCATAAAAAGGCTTTACAATGGATCTGTTCTGATTGACGGTTGGATCCCACAGCTGGGATCGTGTTTCTAAATTATATGAAAGCAGAGTCCTGTTCATATAATAATAGGTTTTATCCGTATTCGGAGGTAACGATCCTTCCGTGTTCTCATGAACCACATCGATTGTTTGAACAATCAGATCTCTATCTCCCTCCCCCCTCAGATTCACAACTGCTACATGCCCAACGATTTGTCCCGTTTCCAAAGGAACCTCTATTGGATCGCCTAAGAGTGTTCCATCAGCCCCGCTGATGACCCACACTTCGTCATCAACACTGGCATTCACTGCGACAAGATCGGGAATATGATCACCATTCAAATCACTGGTAACACCGTAGGTGGCGCCTTTATTGTAATCATAGCCCGAGTAACCAATGGCAATGTCCCAAAGCAGACTGCCATCATGGTCGTAAGCATATATTTTGATATTAGACCTTAGGATAAAATCGGGATTGCCGTCCAATGTTAAGTCAGCTGTCTGGATATTACCGCCTTTCCAGCTGTCCACCGGATCCTCGTCCTCGCCCGTATGGCTGAACACAAACGGATTGGAGGCATAAGAAGCAAAATCCGCCCACACGTTCGGGGCGGATTGCAAGATCACCAAGATAATTATTTTATAATATTTTTTCAGCCGCATCGTATCATTGCACTGCTTTCCGGTCTGTTGTCAACCGAAGGCCGTTTACCGGATCAGGGTCATCTTCTGTATCTTGCTGAATCCGTCCGCTTCCATCCTGAGGAAATAGACGCCCGTGGGGACGCCCCTGCCATTGACATCCGTTCCGTTCCATCCGAGCTCGTAGTATCCGGCTTCCTGCCTGCGGTCTACGAGCTCCATGATTTCCGCTCCGAGCAGCGTGTAAACGGCTATCCGAACCCTGGAATCCTCCGGGATTGCGTACCTGAAGGATGTCCCGCTGTTGAACGGATTGGGGTATGTGGGCGTCAGATCGAAATCATCCGGGACCGGAGATGCCGCCAGCACGCTGATCGGCCCGAAGAATTCACTTTGCCCGGTGATGGACACTTCTTCGATTTTGTACCAGTATGTCTGCCCGTTCTTCACGGACGCGTCCCTGAAACTGTAATCCTGCTCAGAGGAGGAATTCCCTCCGCTGGGTATCGGGTCCAGGTTCAATTTCTGATACACGCCGTCCTTCTGCGAGCTTCTCCACACGAAAAAGCCCGAGCTGTTCACCTCGCTCTGCGTGGTCCAGGAAATTTCCATGCCCTCGCGGTTCGTCATGACTGCAAGGAGCGAGGAGATTTGGACGGGGAGGGACTGGTCGGCAGGATCCACGTTTGTGTAGTTGCCGGATGTAATATGGTGTGCATTCCACGGAGAAGAATTATCAAAGTATGAAATATCCGTTCCATTAACTTCCGGAGTTGTATAATACCATGCAAGGCCCGCCGTACCGCTTGTATTGCTGATTGTTGATACTTTAAATTGACCTATATAGGATCCCGGATTTGATGTTGAAATCAATATAACCCGATCATCAAAATCTGTTTGATCTCCAAATGTTGGAGCATCTATATCGATGACTATTCTATTATTAACAATGGGCATCGTTGCAATTGTATATCGATCTCTAATTTTTTGTTCTCCTGTACCGGCCACACGAGCAACAAAATCACTTGTGAAATTGTCCTCGTTATAATCAAGGACTATCTGTGAAGAAGCAAGGTATAGCAGGTTTTCATCCGTACTCTGGAGATATACCTTAAAATAAAAATCTGTCCCGATCACCTGCTGGTCCAAGACCCGCAGGGTGTATTTAACCGCAGAAAAGGCATTCACGGCCGCAAGGCCGAGCAGAAGAATCATTAGCCTTTTTTTCATATGTCCACTCCCGCCTTTGAAATATATGGCTTTTTGTTATATTTTCAGATCAAACAATAAAAATTATCGTTTTCCGACATCCGTATATTGTATAAATAAAAACCACATGATATTTTCATGAAATATAAAAACTTCGGATGAAATCTCCAAGTTTTTTTTATTCTGACCGAAATTGGCTGCTTCTCCTTCGTCAGGACTCAACATCATTACAAGCCTAAAAAGGCGCAGAGTTCCCCACAGCGATCAGAGATCGATAATCATGACGTGCCAATACCGTACCACTCAGGGCCGTGGCTGTAAAATTCAATGTTTAATGTTTTATTTAAATTGGACTTGATGATTTGTGCGGTCCAGCGGACATGGACCCATAATGTAACATCGGCAGGGAAATCTTTTCAGCTTTAAGGAATAGATTTCACAGTATTTTAAGAAATCAACCTCTTCCGTGGGTCCCCGGACAGAACATCCCGGGGGGAAGCTCAGACAGGAAATTATGGGGACGACATACCCTAAAAAAGGTCATTCCCGAAATCCTTTGTCTGGAATCCGTTTCTTGACTCGCCTCGTCCCCAAGCCACCCCCTGGGTTCCCGATTGAATATTTCGGGAACAACCCCAAAGTAAGGTGCATCAGGTCAATCATTCCAACTGACAAGCGCGGGACCTTGAAACCTCCTTTTTTCTGGCATCCGATGAAATCTTATATTCTTTTTAAATCCGATATTATTCTATTGCACCACCGCGCATTTTTTCGTAATAATCTTTCCCGCGGCTGCGAGCCTGATATAATAAATCCCGCTCGTCAAACCGCCTGAATCCATCTCGATCCGATGATCCCCGGAAGCCCTATATCCATCGGCCAGAATCATGATCTTTTGTCCCCTCGAATTGTAAACCGAAAGATTGACATACCCCGGATGATCCAGATAAAACCTGATGCTCGTCGAAGCGTTGAATGGATTGGGATAATTCTGAACAAGCTCCACGCCAGCCGGCGCGTGCATCCGCGCGGATTTCTCCGGCTCCCTGGTCGAGGCGTATGTCCAGCCTGCATGCAGGATGGTCCCGCCGTCGCCCATGAACCAGGCATTCTGATCATCCGCAAAACAGATGGACCGCATGGGCTGTTGGCCCGGCATGGCTGCGTTCCCCCATGTCTCACCGCCGTCCGTGGTGTTCGCAATGATGCCGTATGGGCCGAAAATATACGACGCCGCCAGCCATCCATGCCGGCTGTCGGTAAAATGCACGTCCAGAAAATCCAGCTCATAGGCGATGGATGTCGCGTTCCAGACCGAACCGCCGTCCGTTGTAGCAAGCACCATCCCGTGATGGCCGACAGCCCATCCGTGATCCGCATCCAGAAATTGAATGTCCCGCAATCTGGAAGCCGTTCCCGAGTTCTGGGGGCTCCAGGTCTCGCCCGCATCCGTGGTTTTCAGAATCGTACCGTTCAAACCCGCCACATACCCGATCATTTCCGTTGGGAAACTCAAAGCCTGTATCCACCAGAAGGTTCCCGTTTCAATCTGCCGCCACTCGTCGCCTCCGTCCGTGGTCTTGAGCAGCACGCCGTTCCATCCCGCCGCGTATCCGGTCATGGGGCTCGTGGCGCATACCGCGTAAAGCCATTTATCCGTGGTCGAATTCTGCGGTTCCCAGTTCAGGCCTCCATCCAGTGATTTCAGGATCGTCCCCCTCTCGCCTACCGCCCAGGCTGTCGCGGAATCGGAGAAACAGACGGCTTTCAATCCGTCCTGAGTATTGCTCGCTCCCGGTATCCAGTTTACCCCCCCATCCACGGTGGAAAGCACAGTGCCGGAGCGGCCCACTACGATCCCCCTGAGCGGATCGATGAAAGCACCTTCCTCGAGCACAGTCACAGGGCCACCCAGCTGGTTCTCCCAAGTCAGGCCGGAATCCGATGTTTTCAGAATGATTCCGTCTTCTCCGACAATCCATCCGTTGGATGCGTCTGAAAAGGACACCGCCACAAAACTTTTATCCGTCCCCGTTTCCGAAGGCTGCCAGGATGATCCGCTGTCCTGCGTCAGAAGCACGGTCCCCGCTTCTCCCACCGCAATGCCTTTTTCCGAATCGAAAAAATGAAGGGCGCTCACATCAAAGGATGTGCCCGATTCAAGCCCGGTCCAAACCGCTCCTCCATCCGTTGATTTGAGAATCGTCCCGTTGGAGCCGGCTGTATAACCGGTCATCGAGTCTGTAAAACAGATGGCGTTCAGCAGCTCGCCATACCCGGTGTTGACCGTACTCCATGTTTCTCCGCCGTCCGTGGTCCGGCATGTTCTTCCGCCTGATCCGCAGGCCCATCCCCTGCCCGCATCCAGAAAAAACACATCCCGGATATTGAAGGCCGGCTTGGTGCGCTTCTCAACCCATGATGCGCCGCCGTCCGTTGTCTGGAATATCCTGCCCACATCACCGGCGGCCCAGCCTTTCGATCCGTCCAGAAAAAACACATCCCTGAGAATGCCCGTCACATTGTCCTGCTGCAATTGCCAGGTCGCGCCGCCGTCCGTGGTGTGCGCGACCGCACCCACCTCCCGGTAATTCCCGCTGACCAGAACATAATTGCTGCCTGCAGCCCAGCCGGTCATGGGATCCGTAAAAAACAATCCGTATGGAGAGAAAAAAGGCAGCGCCCCGGTGATTACCCTGGCATCCCAATTCAGGCCGCCGTCCGTGGTTCCAAGGACCTGTCCGACATTGGTGACGATCACAGCGGAATCCGGATCAAAGGCGGCGACATGGATCAGCGTGTTGCCCTGGGGGACGGGATTCTGCCATGTCCATTCGATCTGGGCCGCAAGCGGGGATGACAGCGCGCAGCATAAAACCATCCTGGCCATTGTTCTCATGACGGCCCTCCTCTTAAGGAATGAGCAGCATTTTTTGAACATGATTGCCTGCCGGGGACGCAAGCCTGCAGAAATAAACGCCGGCCGGTGCGGGTCCGCCGGTGCCGGTTCTGCCGTCCCAGGATGCCGTGTATTCGCCCTGGTCCCGCATCCCATCGAACAGGGTCCGTATCCTTTGTCCGCGGGAATTAAACACATCGAGCCGGACCTTTCCGGCATGTCCGATCCGGTAGGACAGCGTGGTTGAGGCATTGAAGGGATTCGGAACATTTTTATACAGCACGCAGGTCCGGGGGAGAATCCGTGACGGTCCGGGTTCGACACTCGCCAGATAAGCCTCGACCTCTTCGTCCATCCACAGGATGCGACCCTGAATCCATTCTTTGAAGAATTCGATCTCCTCATCAAAGGAATCCCCGATAAAGGCATTCGGCCAGATGTACCAGCCGATGACTTCCGGCCATCTCTCGTAATTTCGCCGCTGTGCCTCGTCCAGGCTGTCCGCCATTTTGTCCACCCAGGCCGTCAATGTGTCGATGTCGAGCACATCTTCCCGCAACACCTGCCAACGCGAAACCGCCCGGTTCAGAAAAGCGGGCTCGTTGAAAATCGTCATCCAGTAAAAGGGAGGCGGGAAGTCCCCGCCCGTCTGCTCGGCAAGTGTGACGATGTTCCATCCTTCGACATATTCTCCCATATAGTAATTCCCGTTCCCGAACGACAGGTTGTAATCCCACGCCGGACCCATGACCAGCTTCCCGCCCCTGCTGTCCCTGTCCTTGGTCATGAACGCGCTGAGCCGGTATCCGTCAATGTTGCGGCTCACCTCGTTCAGGATGAACAGATCGACGAAGGAATCCAGGTCGATGTATTTCCCGTATCCGTTCTCCGGATCGGAATAGGAGCCTCCCAGGACAGCCGTCTCGAATGCATCCATGAAATTTTGAATATAGGCCTTCTGTTCAGGAAGGATTTCATCGGGTTTGGGATAATGGTACTGGTAATGCGTGCCTGCATCCGAGGTCCATCCTCCAACCTGCTCCCCGTCCGATTTGTCGATTTTGATGATATAGCCGCCGGTCAGGCTGTCCCCCGCAGTGTCGTCCCCGTCCATTTCAGCGATGACCACGCGGTCGTCGTCCACCTTGATCTTCTCCATGAGGACGTATATGCCCTGATAATCCCCGTTCAGGACCACTTCGCATAATCGTGTCCGGGTGGCGTAACGGCCCATTTTCCTGGCAATCCTGTAGGCCAGAATATTCCTCAGGAAGGTTTTATCCGAGTAGGGATTGTACAGGATCCAGTCGTTCTCCCTGGGCATGCCGATCAGATTGACATTCCGGTTGTTGCCCAGGGAGTCCTGCGTTTCGAAACGGTAGGGCTTCTTGGGAAACTGCTGGGCCGTGGATCCCCTGAGTTCAATGGCGATCAAACCGCTGTAATCATAAACCGTATCCGTCACATGATTCCGGCTCCCATCCTCATGCCAGAGTATCTTCATGTCCGCCGTGATCCGGGTTTGGTCCACGATGGTCTGCCCATGCGTGTCGATGACCATGACCGGCAGGTTGGACGAGGCCAGTTCGACATCATCGGCCCGGGCTGACGCCTGCATCCGGAGGCAGAGCAGTATCCATAAAACCGGAAAAAAATCTTTTCCCATGGTCATGCAGCGCATGGGGTCCTCCCCTGTATATTTGCCGATGGTTTGCGATACTGTAAAGTATACGGCATGAGAGTCATTTTGATTCATCGGACTGTTGCACATCTCCAGGGCGAGCCTCCGTTCTTCCTGCTTGACATTATTCCGCGGACCGGTTAAATTGGAGCCGTCCGGCTGTTATTGAAGCTCCCCGCTGCAAGCGGCGGGAAATCCCTGATCTGTATGGAAGATGATTTTTGGATTCGTTCGCATCCCGCGCGGCAAGCGGCGAGGAATGCGCTCCCAGTCAGATTCAAACAAACGCCCCGAGGTGGAAAAACATGAAACACCCAGCATGCGGCATCATCACCATCTGCCTTTTGCTCCTGGTTTTGGCGGCACCCGCCCATTCAAAAAACCATCCGGCCCCTGAAACGGATTCCCTGATCGTCATCCGGGACGATTTTCAGGCACAGGCTCTCTCCGGCTGGGAAGCAACGGACGCGGACGCCTGGCGCCTGGACGAAAGGGAAGGCGAACGGTTCCTTTCTCTTTTTACGCAGAGCAAGTACCAGCCCCCGGTGCGCACTCCATTCAACCGCATCCTGCGGCGCGAAATGGTGCACGGGGACTTCATGCTGGATATCCTCGTCCGTTCCACGAAAGAGGATTATCCGCACAGGGACCTCTGCATTTTCTTCGGGTACCAGGATGAATCCCATCATTATTACGTCCATCTGGGAAAAACATCGGATCCGCATTCGAACAGCATTTTCATCGTGAACGGCGCGGACCGCGCCTCCATCGCGGATTCGAGGAATGAGGGTACTGCCTGGGACGACGGATGGCATTCCGTGCGCATCGTCCGGGAAGCCGGGAGCGGCATGATACGGGTTTTCTGGGACGATCATTCAAGGCCGGTCATGAGCGCATGCGATTCCGCTTTCCTGTGGGGGAAAATCGGGCTGGGCTCCTTTGACGACACCGGGGATTTCGATGATTTGAGGATACAGATGAAAAATCCGGCATCCGGAAATCCGGCCATTCAAGCAGAAGGCGCGGAGATCGTCAGGATATGCAGCGGATTTTCCTTCACGGAAGGCCCGGCTGCGGATCAAAAAGGCAATGTGTTCTTTACGGATCAGCCCAATAATAAAATATACAAATGGTCGTTGAAAAACAAACTGTCCGTCTTCCATGATTCAGCCCAGCGATCGAACGGCCTCTATTTCCGCGAAGACGGGAAACTGCTCGCCTGCGCGGACGAGCAGTACCGGCTCATCGAACTGGACAGGAAAGGACGAATTTCCGTTCTCGCCGGGGAGTACAACGGCAAGCCGTTCAATGGCCCGAACGACCTGTGGATCGACCTGTCCGGCAGGATCTATTTTACGGATCCGTATTATCAGAGGCCCTGGTGGACGCGCCAGGCCCCTGAGCAGGACTGCGAGGGGGTTTACTGCCTGGAACCGTCCGGCAGATTGTCCCGCGTCGCGGACGATTTCAAGAAACCGAACGGGATCATCGGCACGCCGGACGGGAAAACCCTTTATGTGGCGGACATCGGAGCATGGCGAATCTACCGCTACAACATTCTCCCGGACGGATCCCTGTCCGGGAAAAAATGGTTCGCACCCGAAGGCTCGGACGGAATGACACTGGATGAAAAAGGGAACGTGTATCTGACGAATTCCGCCGTCTCCGTGTACAGCCCTGCGGGCCTCAAGATCGCATCCATCCCGGCGCCGGAGATGCCTTCCAACGCCTGCTTCGGAGGAAAGGACCGGAAGACGCTTTTCATCACTGCCAGGACTTCGGTCTATACCCTGAAGATGAAGGTCCGGGGCATTTGATCCGCCCGGGGGAACCGGACCCCCGCATCCGAACTGAAAGAAAAAGGCCTTCCGCCCGCAGAACGGGGGAAGGCCTTTTCCGTTGAGGAGGGAAAGAATCCGGTTTCAGAAGAGAAAACTGAACGTGTAGGAATGGATGGACCCCAGCAAGTCCATGTCCCGGTACGCGTAATCCACCTGTATGGCCATGTGATTCGCCCTGGGCATCCGGTAGATGAATCCGATCCCGTATGACGGCCCGTAATACGATTCGGACATGAAGAGGGCCTTGTAGCCGCCTCTCAAGTAGAACGTCCCGAATGCATGGGCGTTGAACTCGTACTGCGCGCCGACATTGACGGACTCGCAGTTGTTGTTGGGATGCAGCGCATCCGCAGCAATCGTCAGCCTCGAAAACGAGTTGACCAGCGGATGAATCGCCATCCCGATCCGGAAGAGAAGGGGCAGCTCCCAGGCCTGGGTTTTGTACTGGCCCTCCACATTGTCGTATTCACCGCTTGTGTAGGGGTCCGGATCGATGGGCTGCAGAAGATCCATGCCGTCGAACTTCATCTTGGTTCCGTAATTGGAGATGCTCATGCCGATAGAGAGCCCGTCGCCGCGTTCGCCGGTGGGCGAAAAGAAATCCGTGTTCACGCGCACCCCGAGGTCCATGGCGAAGGCCGTGGCATTGCAGTGCCAGATGCGCGAGGAAACCATTTTGGCCGACGCTCCGAATGCGAACCACTGGGCCAGCTTCCGCGCATAGCTGATACTGATGCAGTAATCCGCGGCGGAGTAATTCTCTCCGGTGCCCTCCTGCATCTCCAGGGTGGTCACCGGCTCCCGTCCGTAATCAACCTGCAGAAGGCCGATCCCGAACGTCCCGAGGCCGGGGACGACCAGGCCGCCCGCAGCAAAAGCGCTGTTGATCCCTGCAATCCACGGCTGCATCATGAAAAGGATTCCGGACTGCCTCATGAGCGCCAGTCCGGACGGATTCCAGTAGACAGCGGAAAGGTCGTCCGACAGGCCGGTTGCAGCGTCGCCCATGGCATTGCCCGCGCTCCCGTATCCGAATTCCAGGAAATTCCCCGAGGTGGTCCCCCGCCTGTATGGTTTCTGGGCCTGCGAGGAAGCGGCCGCCACCAGGACCGCAGCCAGCACGACGCCTGTTTTCAATGCATGTGATTTCATGATCCCGTTCTCCTGTCTCTCACTTGATGATGGCGAATTTGCCGATTTTTTCCGCGCCGCCCGCCCTGGCCTTGACATGATAGATGTAAATGCCTGCAGCCACGTCCAGTCCCTCGCTTGACAGCAGATCCCAGTGCACGGTCCCGTTGTCCTCGACGTTGTTCACCTCGATTTCATCCACCGGGATTCCGCTCGCAGTGAAAATCTTGATGGTGCACTGGGCCGGCAGATGCGTGAACAGCAGCCTGCGCCGCTGGTTGAGATACCAATTGCCCACCACAGGCTCCATGCTGTTGGTGGCCACGTAGGGGTTCGGCACCACTTTGATGAGGTCCATGGAAGAGGCGATCCGGCCTTCATCCAGGGCGCCGCTCGGCAGCACCTCGAAGGTCAGGGAGTCCGTCTCGAAAAAGGGCCGGTTGAATGTGGCGAAATAAACGTCGTTGGGCTGCGGTTCCTCGAGAAACTTCGCCGCGAAAACAGTGAACACCCATCTGCTCTTGTCATTCAGGGATCCGAACAGCACACGGTCCGCCAGCAGATCGAAGGTCCCGTTTCCGTTGTCGTCTATCACAGCCACATCCAGTGTGTCGAAACCGCCCCCGGCCAGCGGGAAATTCTTGACGATCACGAAAAACGGGAATGACCCTTGCACAAGAACCGCATCCTTCCCGACGATGGTGCCGGTCTCGTCCGTCATGGATGAGCTGTACTTGGCCTTTGCCTTGTAAAACGCCGGATCCGCAGTGAAGACCATCTCATAATCCCAGGGATAATTTTTAATCGCTGCTGCTGAAGGCGTCCAATCCAGGCCCGCGGCGCCGCGCTTCCAGCCCGAATGGCCGTAATCGTAACCTGCGATTTCGGAGGTGGTCACATTCGACACGATGTCCAGGCAGACCCCGTCCGCGATATCGGAGACCAGGGGCTGGACGGCCGGGAAAAGCCAGCCCTTGAGCGTGACAGCCTCATCGGTCGATACATTCTGCTCGACCAGGTTGCTGCTGATGTAATACTGTGGATTCTCGAAGGTCACGACCTTGTTGCTGTCCGTGAGGTCGGTGATTGTGTACCCGGCGGCCGTATACTGGATGCATTTCGGATCCCCGGCTATCTTGAACAGGGTGTCGGCGACGAAATGGACCCGGTAGACATGCCCCGGTTTCAACACGCTTTTCGAAACAATGCGGGGCACGACGCTACCCGATGTCTCCTTGATGTTGCTGTCGAGTATGCGCAGGGACGGCGGCACATACCCCGGGGTGGTCTGATGCGGCGTGGCGACCTGAATGTTCTTCCCGATGCTGCGTATCTGCTCGTACTCGTCGATGTCGATGACCAGGTTGTTCTCCGAGGGCGCGATGCCCGGCTGCATGAGCGTGTCGCTGATCCCGTAGTCGTAGGCCACGAGGCCGTAATAATAGGTTTTCCCGTTCTGCACGTTCCGGTCCACATAGAAATGCCGGATTCCGCTGTCATTTCCCAGATAGTATCCTGTCCCGTTCAGCATTCCGTAATTGGTGTACCCCTTGATCCCGTCCACCTTGTCGCATTGGAAAATAGGCTTGTGATACAGCGGCATGCCGTTTCCGTCCGTGATCACCTGGGCGTCCTGGAATTTCATGTCCGTGGCACGGATGAGCTTGTAGCCCTCGAAATCATTGATGTTCCCGAGGAAAGGCTCTCTGGAGCGGAGATCCGCGATGTCGTCCCAGGTCAGCACCACCTCGCCGTCGCCGGCCGCAGCCTTGAGCGTCGGCATCCTGGGCGGCTGGGCGAAGCGGTAATCCCGTTCATAAATCATCTGGACGACCCGCTTGAGTTCGAAAAGCACGGGCGCCTGGGGCGGATCCATGTTCATCAGACCGGCAAGGGCGTCATAGGAATGGAGGATGGACATGGACACTCTTTCCGTCCTGCCCGCGTAAAGCGGGAACGGGCCGGATCCGAAAACCTCGATGAGGTTCGAAATGCCGCCCTGCCAGAGTTCCTCGCGGCCGGTTCCGGTCAGCTGCCACATGACCCAATCCGCGTGAAAAGTCCTGGGCTGGCCGTTGAGCAGGGCAGCGACTTCGAACAGGTTGAAGGAGGTGAGACCGAGCATGTCGGATTCCGAAACGTCCGTGGCTGCAAAGTTCGGCTCGCAGCCCAGCCCTTCCACGAAGTCGGGCCTGTGATTGCATTCTCCTTCGTCAGGGCCCGGATATTGAAGTTCGCCCGGACCGATGCCGTCCAAACCCACATCGTCCCCGGGATTCTCCGTAATGTCGTAGATGCCGTTCCCGTTGGCATCCGTGCCGTCCTTCCAGTCCTGGTCCTCATCCGCATCCCAGTGCGGGACCAGCTGGCCGGCAGTCAGATTGTTGAATTTCAGGAAATCATCCAGGTCGTGAATGCCGTCCATGGGGCCCACGAAGTTGACCGCTGTGTTGTCCCTGGCTTCATCGAGAAGCCCGTCCTGGTCGTTGTCCACTCCGTCATAGGCCAGGCCCGGGCTTTCCAGGTAGGCGAAACCCATGGTGCCTGTCGGAAGCCCGCCCTTGCCGGTCCCGTTGACATCCCAGGAATAGGCAAGGTCAATGTACCTGTCGAAATAGCCCAGTTCGTCGTTCAAATTGTCGCTTCCGATCGCATTGTCCACATGGTATCCGAACGCGACCTGGGGCAGGTCGTAGCCGGAGATATTGGCGATGTTATACTCCCAGAATACCGCGTCGCGCACCAGCGCATTGTTCCACTGGTATCCGCGCGTCTCGACGCGCACCCCGAGCCCTCCCCAGGGCCGGCCCTTCTGAATGGTCACGTTGGGGTCCTTGTATCCGATCACATAACCGGGCCTCGGATAGTATTTGAGGGAGTCATCCTGGCCCAGGTATTCCTGATCCTGGGCGTCGTTGTTCACGAAATAGGTTTCCAGGTCCGCGTACTGCACGCCCAGGCCGAATCGGCCGTTCCATACGCCCGGCCACTTTTTCTGTTCGCCGCGCGCAGGCCAGCCGTCCGGCGGCCAGGAATT
>JAFGEX010000113.1 GCA_016931355.1 bacterium | reverse complement strand
GCCGTTGTCCGCTCCGAGCGACGTGCCGCAGGCTGTCACCCATCCTCCGTCGTTGCGCACCTCGATGGTATCCTTCGAGAAATCAAACACCTTGTCCGAATTTTTCTCGCAAACCATGTCGAGATGGCCCTGCAAAACGGCTGTGGGCGCGTTTTCCATTCCGGGCGTGGCCGGGACCTCGACCACCACGTTGCCGGTCTTGTCCTGCCTGGCGGCGAGCCCCTTGCTCCGGGCAAAGGCAAGCACGTATTCCGCCGCCGCTTGCTCGTTTCGCGAACACCTGGGTATTTTGAGGAATTCGTCGAAATGCTTCCAGAGCAGGGCGGGCTTTAAATTGGACAGGGGAGCTTGCATGGCATCCTCCAAAGATGTTATTCCCAATTGATTAACAATGGAATATAGGCAATTTATCCATAAAGTCAAGCATCAGGAGCTTTTAGCGGCATCGCGTCCGCCGGGCTTCAGGAACCCCTGGATCCTTCGGCGAGCGCATTCCCAGTTGCGAGCCGGCCGGTCAGCGAGCAGGCCGTTCATCTTCTCCGGAGGCCCATGCCTTTCCGTCATTTTTTGAACTCAATCCCTTTGACAGGCCCCGGAAAAATCAAGACCTCCCGGTTGGGATGAGGCGCGATCCATCGCAGATAAACCGGTAATGAACCGCCGGGGAGCTTCAATGCAGCGCAGGACCGGCATCGAAACGGTTTTTCCGCCTTGACATTCAGGCCGATTGTTTTTACCTTTTCCGTGGAGTCAGGCTGCAGGATCATCACACATGACCAAGAAATTTGAATACTGCCACAGGCATCCGGATGTGGCCTCCATGGGCGAATGCGAAGAATGCGGCAAGCCGGTGTGCTACAACTGCGTCCGGAAATTTGCGGGCCGCATCTATTGTTCCTGGTCCTGTGCATTCAAGGGCACCTGGAAGGGCTTCCTGAAAACTTTTTCAGGTCTCTCCCGCCTGGGCGTTCCCCTGAAAAAAGCCGGCCTGTGGGCCTGGAAAAGAATGCGCACACGTCGGTTTCTGGAGGCTTTGATGGCCCTGGGCCTCGTATTCTGCCTCTGCGAGATCATCAGCCTGAACCGCCGCATCGACCGCTCCGAAAAGGGGATTGCGGAGACGCATGCGGAGGCGGACAGCGCGGCCGTTGCGCCCGTTCAGATGTTCCAGCCAGCGAAAGGCGGCATGGTCACGAAAAATCGCATCGAGATCAACGGGTCCGCGGAGGAAAACTGGATCATCTCTTTGTCGATAAACGGGAAACTGAAAGAGGTCATGCTGGCGGAAGGCGGCAGGTTCCTCTTCAGGGACATCGAGCTGTTCCGGGGCGAGAACGACATCATCGTGCGCGCGCTGAACGAGAAGGGCGAGGTGTACACGCTGGAAACCCTGAAGCTGAACTTCGGCGCGCCCCTCCTGTCCTATCTCGCCACGGATTTCAGGAGAGGGCCGGAATCCCGCAGGGAAGTCGCGTTCACCTTCGACGGAGGGTCCATCAACAATGCAGCGGATGAGATTCTGGACATCCTGAAAAGCCAGAAGGTGCACTCCACATTCTTCCTCACAGGAGAATTCATCCGGAAATATCCGGAGACCGTGAAGCGGATCGTGGAGGAAGGGCATGAGGTGGGGAATCATACCTGGGGCCATCCCCATCTGACCACACTCGAGACAAACGGAAGACAGGATACGGCTCCTTCCATCACCAGGGAGAGGATCAAGGAGGAGTTGGACAGGGCCGCGGCCCAGTTCAAGAAAGTAACGGGCAGGGAAATGTCGAGGATCTGGCGCGCGCCATACGGGGAGATCAACAGGCAGATCCTGCTCTGGGCCGCAGAAGCGGGATACCGGCATGTAGGATGGACGGTCGGCAAGGGATGGGAGGAGTCCATGGATACATTGGACTGGGTGGCTGATAAGAAATCGAAGATTTATCATTCGTCGGATGAAATCGCGCAGAAGATCCTGGGGTACACCCGGAAAGGCAGGAACGGCGCGAGCGGCGCAGTCATACTTATGCATCTCGGGACCGAGCGTTCCGATGATTTCCCCCATAAAAAATTGCCAGATATTCTGAACGGGTTGAAGGAAAAAGGATACTCAGCGGTCACGGTCGCTGAAATGATGACCGCGGAGTAAAGACCGTCATGCTGCGCTTTTACGGCAGCTATCACTCTCATTGCTTTCCGGCAGGTTCATCCGATTGATCAAGCAACGCTTTCTTCAAGCCAGCCTTCTGCTGGTTGCCGCAGTCATCCCTCTTTACGCGCAGCTTCCAAACGGCAGGAATCATCCGGAGCTTGACTGGAACGAGATCCGCACGGAACATTTCCGCATTCTGTTTCACCAGGGGCTCGATTCAGCGGCATTCCGTTCCGCCGTGTTGGCGGAGAGGCTGTACGGCAGGATGGCTGCTGGACGGGGAGTGAGGATACGCGGCAGAACGCCTGTCGTGCTGATCGGGGTGGATGATTATTCCAACGGTATCGCCAATCCGCTAACCCATACCCTGACCGTGTGGACAACGCCGTCCGTCAAGGAAACGGCCGATTCCCTTCTCTGGCTGGAGCGGGTGATCGGGCATGAGCTGGCCCACATGGTTTCCTTCTGGGATTCAAGAAACATCATCGGCAAGCCCTGGGAACTTTTCGTCCTGGGCCTGACCCCCATGTGGTACCTGGAAGGCACGGCCCAGGTGCAGTCCGAGCATTGGGATGTTCACAGGGACTTGCTGCTGGGCATTGCGTCCCGTTCGAACGCCCTTCTCCCTCTTAAGAAACTCGACGGATTTGTCGGTTCGGATTTGGTGGACGGCCGCCTGGTTTACGAGCAGGGACACAGCCTGATGCGCTGGCTGGGCTCTGTGTACGGCAGGGAGAGGGTGCTGGCCCTGCAGAGGGAACACGCGAAGTCCCCGTTCTCCTTTTCCAGGACACTGAAACGCTGTCTGGGGAAATCCCAGGCCGAATTGTTCCGGGATTGGAAGGCTGCCGTGGATTCTGCTTATTCGCAGGACCCGGAGCCCGGCGGAAAGGCCTCCAGTCCAGGCGAGCGGATACGCATCCCCCTTCAGGCTGTATGCGGTGCCCGGCATTCCGGACGCGGGGATCTTGCAGTCGTGGGCATGGAAAAATGGGATGAAGGCGTACAGAGGCTTTACGTGCGGGGAACGGACGGTTCTTTTTTCAATGCCGGCGGACCCCATGCAGGAGCCTGGTTCTCCTGGTCTCCTGACGGAGAGCGCATCTTGTACAGCAGGAAGCATCGCGGCGCTCACGGATCCCTGGTCGATGATCTTTATTTTGTGGATTTGCGCACCGGCGTCGAGCAACCTTTGACGGGAAATCTCAGGGCTTCGGATCCGGCCTGGTCCCCGGACGGCGGGGCCATTGCTTTCGTGCGCAGAATGCATGACGGATCCGGTCTGTGGATATGGGATCTGGAGCAGGGGGGCATCAGGCCGCTGTTTTCACCTGCAGGCACGGGGGAGGTTTTTTCTCCCGCCTGGTCCCCGGACGGGTGTTCCGTGGCATTTTCATACATGGATGAAAGAGGTTTCAGGGATATCGCGGTCATTGCGAAGGAGGGAACCGGATTCCGGCGTTTGACGCATGATGCATGCGATGACCGCACACCTGTCTGGTCCCCGAATGGTGATGAAATTGCCTTCTGCTCCTCGAGGTCCGGTGCACCCGGATTGTACAGGATGAAATCGGACGGTTCAGGACTGACGGCCATGACCTGCACAGCAGGCGGGGTCATGAATCCGGACTGGGGCGCTGACGGACAGATCCGCGCTGTTGTTTTTGAAAAGAGAGACAGCGTCTCTGCATACATCCTGGAATGCAGGGGCGAAGTCCCTGCCGGTTTAAAACGGACAGGGCCTGCATGGCACTCCAGTCCCTGGTTCGATGCGTTCGGGATTTCCGCGTTCCGTAATTCAGGATCTGTTCCGGATCCGGTGAATCTGAAAGCAAGCGCATCCCAGGCGGACTTCAGCAGGGAAAATGGGCGGATGCAAATGTCTTCTTCCCTGCAGACCGAAGGTTCCCCGCCGTTTGCGGCTCGGAGCTTCAAATACAGCGCCTGGCGATCAGTCAAACCGCATCTGATCCTGCCGTTTTTCACAGCGGATGACGCGGGCCTGCAATACGGCCTCATCCAGTACGCGTCTGATCCCCTGAGCAGGCATCAGATCCTGGCATACGCGACAGCGGGCAGGCGTATTCATTATTATATGAATTATGTGTTCGCCGGATGGGATCCGGCCTTGCGGATGTCCCTGTGGCGCAACACGGCGGACAGGGGCGGCTTCCTCGGATCTGGAGTCCGGTTGTGGGAGATGCGGGATGGGGCGGAGCTGGCCTTCTCTTTCCCGTACAATTCGGGCCGTTCCCTGCTCTCCAATCACTGGTTTTCCGCGTACGGCCGATGGGAGCGGACGAGCCTGCTCTATCCCGGTGATTTTTCCGCATTCAAGTCCCGTTTCCGGCCGTTCTCGGGAAACGAAGTCGATTTCGGTATTTCACATTCCTGGAGTCATGCGAGGCCGGATGCCGGTCAGGACATTCATCCTCAATCAGGCATCGCTTCATTCGAGGGGATTCAGGCGGCGGATCAAAAATGGGGCAGCGATATCAACAGACTTCTGTTACAAGCCTCCCTGGCTCTTCGGCAGAGCATGCGTTACGGCCTTGTGGCTGCAGCCAGGGCAGGGATCATCCGGTATTCCGGTGATACGCCCATTCAGGACAGGAAGCAGCTCGGCGGTTCGTCGCCGGTCCGCGCCATGTCCCGGTCCAGGGAAGGGGACCGGATGATTTTCTGCAACCTGGAATACCGCATCCCGCTCCTGCGGGACATGGGATTGCGCATCCCCCTGTTCTATTTCGAGCGCTGGACTTCAGCCTTGTGGCTGGACGGCGCCAGGATATGGGGCGCGGACCTGGCGACCTATGAGACCAGTGTGCGGAAAACCTACAGGGAGGCGGCTTCAGTCATGACGGCAGGAGCGGAGCTCAGAAACCGCATCTACCTTGCCGGAAAACTGCCTTTCGTCCTGCGTTTCGGGGCGGGCAGGGAACTCGGCAGGAGAGACGACTGGCGTGCCTATTTGATGATCGGGGGCGTGTTTTAATTGAATCTGACAGCGAGCGCATTCCCCGCGGCTTGCCGCGGGGTAAGCGAGCGAATCCAAATGTCTTTTTCTTTACAGATCGAAGAT
>JAFGEX010000112.1 GCA_016931355.1 bacterium | reverse complement strand
GCGGTCAATGTCGCCCTGTCCACCACGTTGAACTGAATGTGATGCCCGTTCATCCTGAAAAAGGCACGGATCAGCCCGACGAGCTTGTCCATCCCCTCTGAATCCTTGAGAATACCCGGGGACAGCTTCTGGTTGAGCAAGGTGCCGCCCGTGCGTTCATGGTCCATTTTGGCTGCGGAGCGCAGCACTGCGGTCGGCCCTTTGCGGTCAGCTCCCTGAACCGGAGAAATGCCCTCGGAAAGCGGCAGACCCGCCTTCCGGCCGTCCGGCAAGGCTCCTGTGACCGATCCGAAATACACATGCACCGTGGTGGGCAGCAGGTTGATCCTGTATTCGCCGCCGCGCGTGTTTTTCCTGCCGTCTATGAATCTGAAATAGGATTCGAATACGCGCCGCATCACCTCGTCGGCATCATCCTCGTCGTTCCCGTACCGGGGCGTTTTGTTGAGCAGGATTTGGCGCTCTTTTTCAAATCCGTTGAAATCATCCCGGAGCATGCGCAGCAGCTGATCCAGGTCCCATGTCTTTTTTTCATATACATGATGCCGGATCGCGGAGAGCCCGTCCGTGACCGTGCCCAGGCCAACGCCCTGGATGTAGGTTGTGTTGTAACGCGCTCCGCCGTCGTGGTAGTCCATCCCCTTCGCGATGCAATCGTCCGTGAGCAGGGACAGGAACGGAGCGGGCATGTGTCCGGCAAAGAGACGCTCGATCACCTGGTTGCCGCGAATCTTGATGTCAATGAAATGACGCATCTGTTTTTCGAACGCGTTGTAAAAGGCGTTGAAGTCCGTGAAATCCCGCGGATCTCCGGTAGGAGGTCCCAACTGCGAACCGGTGCGTTTGTCCATCCCGTTGTTCAGAGCCAATTCCAGGATTTTCGGCAGGTTGAAATATCCGGTCAGGATGTAGGCTTCCTTTCCGAACGCCCCGACTTCCACGCATCCGGACGAGCCGCCGGCCCGGGCGTCTTCAACGGACTTCCCCATGCGCAGCAGTTCGCGCACGATCAGGTCCGAATTGAACACGGAGGGCTGTCCGAATCCGGTGCGGATGATCTCCACTGCGCGGCGGATGAACCGGTCCGGATTGGTCCTGCTGACCTGTATGGAGGAGCTGGGCTGGAGAAGCCGCATTTCCTCTACCACGTCGAGCAGGAGATAGGTCAGGTCGTTGACTCCGTCTCCGCCGTTTTCGTCCACTCCGCCGAGATTGATCTGGCAGAAATCCGTGTATGTGCCGCTCTCCGCAGCGGTCACGCCCACCTTGGGAGGGGCGGGCTGGTTGTTGAACTTGATCCACAGGCATTGCAGCAGCTCTTCGGCGGATTCACGGGTGAGCGTCCCGTTCTTCAATCCGCGTTCATAGAATGGATAGAGATGCCTGTCCAGGTGGCCCGGACAATAGGAGTCCCAGGTGTTCAGCTCTGTGGTCACGCCGAGATGCACGAACCAGTAGTACTGCAGAGCCTCATGGAAATCGCGGGGAGCATGGGCAGGGACGCGGCCGCATATTTCCGCGATCTCTTGGAGTTCCTTTTTCCGGATGGGATTCTTTTCCTGTCCGGCCATCGCAAGAGCCTGTTCGGCATGCCTGGCTGCATACCGGATCAGAGCGTCCGCGCAGATCGCCATGGCTTCGAGTTCATGTGATTTGGAAAGAGCCTGCTCATCGTCCATGAAATCCAGTCCGAGGCGGGCCTTCTGGATATCCTGCTTGAAATCCAGCATGCCTTTTGCGTATATCTTGCCGTCCAGAACCGTGTGGCCGGGGGCCCGCTGTTCCATGAATTCCGTGAAAACACCCGCCTGGTATGCGGACAGCCAGTCCTCAGTCATTTCAGAGAAGATCAGATCCCTGATGGAACGGCCTTTCCAGAACGGGATGATTTCCGTCTCATACATGCGGCGGGATTCCGGCGATACCGTGAAAGGGATTTTTTCGCGCGCGTGCAGCATGTCCAGGTCTCCGAGGCTGTGGCAGCAGAGTTCCGGAAAGGTGGGCGCGGCTTTCGGCGACGGCCCCTTTTCGCCTACGATCCATTCACCGGGGCCGATGTAAACCTGTTTGTTTTCAAGAAGAAAACGGAACGCCCGGGCGCGCCTGAGGGGCTCGGGCATGAATCCGGGATTGTCCCGGTAAAACCGGGTCATGAGTTCCGCGCGCTCAGAGGAGAGGGAAGGCCTTGCATCCAGGCTTTCGCTGCGGAGTTTTTTAATGCGGTCGTTGATCATAGACAGCTGTGTCAATAATCGCCACGCAAATTCAGGATGGGTGGTTGCGACAAACAGGGAATGCGGTTATTGGCGCTTCTGCTCCAGCGTCCCGATGCGCGCTTCATGATCCTCGAGCATGTGATCATAGCGCAGCAGGGCATGCCCGACAGCCGCTCCTTCAGTCTGCTCATTCGTGATGAGCCCGGCCAGGCCGTCAATGGCAGTCATCACGCCGTCGAAACGTTCCCGGGTATCCTGTTTGAATTCGGTGAATTCCTGCCTGATCTCCACCTTGAAATCGTTCAAATCGTTTGATACATGAACGACTTGAATCGCCACGCGTTCGATGTCTTTCTGCAGGCTGGTTTTGAGAACGGCCATCTCTTCCCTGAGATCTGTCTTGGCGGCGCAAATCTCCTGATGCAGTCCACCGGCTGTTTCTTTGAGATCTGCCTTGACTGCGGCGATCTCCTGATGCAGTTCATCACCTGTTTTCTTCAGGTCTGTTTTGACTGCAGCGATCTCCTGATGCAGTCCACCGGCTGTTTCTTTGAGATCTGCCTTGACTGCGGCGATCTCCTGATGCAGTTCATTACCTGTTTTCTTCAGGTCTGTTTTAACTGCAGCGATCTCCTGATGCAGTTCATCACCTGTTTTCTTCAGGTCTGTTTTGACTGCAGCGATCTCCTGATGCAGTTCATCACCTGTTTTCTTCAGGTCTGTTTTGACTGCGGCGATCTCCTGATGCAGTCCATCACCTGTTTTCTTCAGGTCTGTTTTGACTGCGGCGATCTCCTGATGCAGTCCATCACCTGTTTTTTTCAGGTTTGTTTTGACGGCGGAAATATCTTGATGCAGTCCATCGGCTGTTTTCCTCAGATCCGCCTTTGTCGCGAAGTCATTTTTCATTTTATGCCTTCCTGGGCTTCGTGAAAGGGGATGAAAAAAACCGACAGGGGATTATAAACATTTCCTTCTTCAAATTCAAGTTGGAAATTGCAGGCGAAGTCAGGAATCGGGTGTTGCACGTGCCGCGCACCTTCAAGGTGCGCGGCGGTTTCATCTCCAAAATTTGAACGGGATTTTATCCGTGATTCGGATCCCGCGATCACATGTCCTTCCGGCTTGCCCGGCGATCCATAACGGCTAACACAATTCTAATATTTCAGAAATATCATGCTCATATCTTGCGGTTAGATTACACCCGTCGGAAATAATCGGCCCTGGGGTGAAGGAAAGATCTGATCAAAGGAGGTCATATGGCTTATCTCTACATCGACGACGGTCACTTCGAATCCGAAGACTATGAAAACAACTACGTCTATTTCAACGACCGGGAGCCGGGATCCATTGAGAAGATGATGCATCTGGCGCAGGCGCTCGCGTCCCTGACGCCGGAGAAGAAAAGAGAAAGGCTTGACCTTTTGCGCAGGCGGGAGCTTCGATTCGCCTGACGGACGGTTGAGACATGACGGCTTTCATTCGAACCGAAGCCCGGTCCGTCCCTGCTGAACCTTCTGATGGCCCCGCGTTTCCGGAACTTTTCCGCGCACCGGCAAATCCGCATGAGGATCGTCGTTTAAAAATTTTACGGCAGGAAATCATTCCCATTGCTTTTTTGCTAATAAATTCTTAAAATTATATATGATTTTGCGTTAAATTGCGTGTCTTTTTCCTGATTCCAGATTATTGTTATTCTTGATTCCAGCGACGATCGGCTCCGTTGCTTCTCATGATCATCATGGAGAATGTCAAAGGATTGCCGAATGATGATATTTATGGATGCGATGATTCGTACCAAACCCTCAGGTTTCAGTGCCGGCGGTATGAATTTGACAGCGGGCGCATCCCCCGTGTCTTTCCGCCGGGATAAGGGGACGCATATCCCAACCGGACATCCATTCGGTTGACGCTGGGATTTGCATCTCCGATCAGGAAAAGGATCTTTTAAATTTCCAATATCAAGTATATTATCTCCGGAATACTAAATATTTTTTATGGCAGATCAGGAATTCCCAGGCAGCCCGGTCCCGGGGGGCTTCAAGCCCGTTTCCTTCGGGAGACTGGATGGGACATCATCAAATCTCCGGGGCTCAACCGTCCATTTTTCTTTGCAGCCGGGCAAAATAGTACATTATGAATTTGCATCTACCGGGTGGGTTCAAGAGAGAAACGGATAATTTTCAGACGGAGGAGAAAGAATGGAAAAATCAGGAAAAGAAGTTGTTGTCGTTGCACCTTCATTCCAGACCGTGTTTCATTCCATGGTTTACGCTCAGTTTGACAGGCTTTTCAAAACTCCTGTCGTGGTTTCATTTCGTTCCATAACGGATGAAACATCCATGCAGCGGGAACATTTGAAATGGGTATTGGGGCATATGCACCCGAATATTCTGATTGCGGCCAGCATCTGTCCGGACAACGACACCGTTGCCGCATATGCGTCATCCCATATTCCCATCCTATTGATTGATGAGAAAAAAGACGGTTTGACATCGGTTTCGACCGATAATTACGCCGGCGGCCGCATGGCAGCGGAGTATCTGATTTCAAAAGGAAGAAAGAACCTCGCAATCGTCTCCGGGCGGATCAATGTGAGAGGAGGCTACAACGCGGAACAGCGCGTCAAGGGGTTTCAAGATTCATTCAGGGCCGCCGGTCCTGATTTCTCCATTAAACGGGTCTTTGAAGTGAAGCATTATTCGCAGGACGAGGGAGCCGAGGTGGTTCCGTTCCTGCTGGAAAAAGGGGTTGATGCGGTTTTCTGCGCTGCAGGCGATGATTGCGCCATCGGTTTGATGAAAGCAGCCATGGGGCGCGGCATCCGCATCCCGGATGACATTGCCGTTGTGGGTTTTGACGATATATTGGCCGCCCGGGTGTTCCATCCGCCTTTGACTACGCTGAAGCAGCCTCTGGAAAAAATTACGCAAACCGTGGCTGATTTAATCATGAAAGACGAAGGTTCGCTTCTGAAAAAGCCTCAAACGATTCTGTGTGTCCCGGAACTGATGATTCGTCAATCGGCGTGAACCTGACGGCTTGCCGCTGGGGATGCGCTCGCTGTCGGATTCAAGTTTGGAATGGCAGGTATATTTCAACTGCCGCGCGCCTTCAAGGTGCGCGGCAGTTTCACCTCAATGACGCAGGCCGGACAGCCGTGTTCTGGATCGAATAAGTCCCGGTTATCGCGTATTCCTCGCCCCAGGGCGCGTTGTTCCAATGCCCGTAGATCTTGTCCGTGGTCAGGCTGTGATGGTCAGCCGGGTTGCCGCAGCACCACCAGACCCAGGCCAGCAGGCCGATCTCGTTCTGATGGCTGACCTCCATGATGAAGCGCCACTCGACCGGCGTATTCTTCCAGTTTTCGTCCCCCTGCTCGCTCTGCGAAAACTCTCCGATGATGAAGGGGATGTTTTTGGCGACCGCAGAGTCGATCGCAGCCCGGATTCTTTTCTGGGTCCCGCCCCAGGATTTCGGATCCCAGGGATGCCAGGAGAAAAGAAGGTTGTGCTCGGGGTCTTTTTCGATCAGCCAGGCGGCGTTGTTCAGGATGTATTTTTCGCCCCGGCCCCAGCCTGCCGCATCGATCACAAGCGGTGACTGTATGCCTGCCGTTCGCAACCGATTCACCGCCTCTTCATATCCGTCCCGGTAATCCTGATCGGACACGGTTCCGTCCCCGGCCTCGTTGGCGATGTTGAGCAGGATGTATTCTTTGTGTTTTCTCGCGACCGCAGCGATTTCCGGTTTGCACCAGAAATCCACGCACGCTTCCAACTCCGCCCAGTTGCCTGTCGCCATCCATACGCTCGGCATGGGGATCATCCGGTTCGCGATGCAGTTCTGTAGGGTCCGGTCCAGATCCGCGGCGCTTGCCGTTCCGGGATCGTCCTGCCAGAAGATGCGGCAGACATTCGCTCCGGTCTTGGAAATTTCCGGGTAGGTCACGGTGCCGTGCTTGTCCCAGTAGATGATCATGGCATTCACACCGCGCAGGACCGTCTTTTCCCCTGCCGTGTCAACCAGATGCCTGCCCTCCACGCGGAATGTTTCGCACTTCGGTTCCTCCCCGTCGGGCCCGGAGGGGGACTTTTTTTTACAGAGGGTGAGAATCAGCAGGATGCACAGGCAAGGCGGCAGCAGCCTGCGCATGGACATGGGAGAGTGCATGGGATGCTCCATTTTCAGGTTTTCAGTTTCGACACCTTTTTGGCGATTTTCTTCATGATCTTCTGATAGGACGGCGGAGGCCCGGTGACAACGGACTTGCCGTCAATGAACAGGCCGTCCGGAATCCCCCACTCCAGATAGGTTGCCCGGTCGGAGGTGTCCACTTCGCAAAATTCGACCTTGTCTCCGAAGGCCGCAGATGCGCGCCTGGCCCGCTCGCATGTCATGTTCTGGACCTGGCACCAGCCGCTGCACAGGGCCGTGACGCGGACACGGCCTTCGCCTTTATCCGGTTTCTTCTTCATCCTGATCCATCGCGGCGGGACGGCATCCTGTGAAAACGGTTTCCACAGCAGGACCGCCATCCCGTCCCGGTCCACCTTTGTGTAGCCCTGTTTCCTGAACCACGAGGCGCGCATCCAAAAGGGGAGCCAGACGCCCCAGGCCGCGACGCCCGTTTTTCCCATGCCGCGCACATCCTCCTCGGCCGCATGGAGAAGGGCTTTCCCGATCCCCCGTTTCTGCACGTTTCCCACGCCTTTCCCCTTGTGGCCGTGCACCCAGATGCAATGGATGAAATAGAGGTCGCGGCCTTCCGCAAACGCGGCCTCGATGGGCACGTATTGTATCATGCCCAGCGCCTTGCCGTTCTCGACAGCCATCTTCACGCGCAGGCCTTTGTCCTTCATCCGTTTGTACCAGATCTCCTTGCGGTTCCCTGCCTCTTTCAGGTCTTCGGACCAGTCTTCCAGGCAAACCAGGTATGGGCCCAGCGTTTCTTTTGAAAGATCGACGATTTCCATGAAAGAAATCCTCCGCAATCAGGCAGAAAAGGGAAAGTCAGCTGCTTCCCTGTTCACCGGTAAAAAAATGCTTTTTCCGCACTTGAAATTGTAAGCGCAATTTCGTAAACTCATGTATTAAAATCAACGGAAAAAGAGGGCATGATCATCCGGCTTTTATCCAAACGGCAGGAAGGGGGTTGCATGCAATCGCTGATTCGCATTGTCTCGGCCGCTGCCGCGATGCTGCTGTGCTGTACGGGGGGACGTGAAGCGAGCCCTCCCGGAGACCTCGGGGGAGGGATTTACCGCATCTATGCAGGCCCGGTCGTCATGACGGTCGATGCTTCGAGGGGGGCGAGGATCATATCCCTGACCTATGAGGGCCGGGAAATCCTCTGCAGTGAAAGAACGCATCCGGAAAACTTCGGGTCCACGCTGTGGACCTCGCCGCAGAGCGACTGGGGATGGCCTCCCTACCCCGTGCTGGACACGGATCCTTATCAGGCCGGCATTGAGAAGAATGTCCTCCGGATGATCAGCGAGCCGGATCCGGAAAGCGGATACCGCTTCGAAAAACATTTCCGTGGATATGAGTCGGATACCTTGATCGAAATCACCTATGTCATCGAGAATGTCTCGGATCAGAATAAACGGGTTGCACCCTGGGAAGTGACACGCGTCCCTGCAGGGGGCATGAGTTTCTTCCCCGGATCCGCAGATGGGATTCTCCCTTATTCCACTCTTGATGCGGCGGATTCCCAGGGCATTCTCTGGCTTTTTGACGATCCCGGAATCGGTCGCGACAAGAAGTTCTTCGCCCATGGCCGGGAGGGATGGCTGGCCTATGCGCAGGACAGCCTGCTTTTCGTCAAACAATTCCCGGACATCCCCGATTCCCTGTCCGCTCCGAATGAATCGGATGTCGAAATTTTCGCGGCAGGCACCTACGACTACGTCGAACTGGAATGCCAGGGCGCGTATCTCGAACTGGCTCCGGGGGAGTTTATGACCTGGCAGGTGATGTGGTATCTCAGGCAGGCCCCGGCGTGGCTCGTGCCCGGGGAAATGGATGCCGCGCTTGTGAGGAGGGTGCGCGCCCTCCTCGAGTAAGGCGTTGACATTGGTTCATTTTCACGCTACATTAAAAAATAATACTCGCACATGCTGAACAAATGTTTAGATACCGTCAAACAGGAGGGCTTGAAGATGAAGGGTTTGGCCATCGGACTGTGGCTTCTGGCCTGCACTCTGGCGGTTTCCGCCCGGGATAAACGCTATGAACCTTCCTGGAAATCCCTGGACAGCCGTCCCACACCGGAATGGTTTTCTGACGGGAAATTCGGCGTCTTCATACACTGGGGTGTGTATTCGGTGCCCTGCTTCGCCCCGACGACGGATGTCAGCGTCTATGCCCGCTATGCAGAATGGTACTGGATGCGGCTTTCAAGCCCGGACATGGAGGGGCACGCCCAATTCAAGGCTTTTCACGACAGGGTTTTTGGGCCGTATTTCCAGTACCAGGATTTTGCGCCGATGTTCAAGGCCGAGCTTTTCGATCCGGACCGGTGGGCCGATCTTTTCAAGCGGTCCGGCGCGAAATACGTGGTGCTGACCAGCAAGCATCATGAAGGATTCTGTCTTTGGCCGAGCAGCGAAAGCTGGAACTGGAATGCAGTGGACATCGGCCCGCACAGGGACCTGGCGGGCGACCTGACCGCTGCCGTCCGGAAGGCAGGCCTGAAAATGGGATTCTACTACTCCCTCTACGAATGGTTCAATCCCCTGTACCATGCGGACGCGGACAAGTATATTTCAGAGCATATGTTTCCCCAGATGAAAGACCTGGTGAACCGCTACAGGCCGGAAATATTCTGGACGGACGGGGAGTGGGACCATCCGAGCGCGAAATGGCGGGCTGAGGAATTCCTCGCCTGGCTGTTCAACGATTCTCCGGTGCGGGAGACGGTGGCGGTCAACGACCGGTGGGGCAAGGAGACGCGCGGCGTGCACGGCGGATATTACACAACCGAGTACGGCCTGGTCCACGACAAGTCGGAATCCGGTGCGACCCTGCTGCATCCCTGGGAAGAATGCCGTGGAATCGGAAATTCCTTCGGATACAACAGGGCTGAAACACTGCCGGATTATTCAACGCCTGAAAAGCTCATCCATCTGCTGGCGGACATCGTGTCCCGCGGCGGCAACCTTTTGCTGGACATCGGCCCGACCGCGGACGGGAGAATACCGGTCATCATGGAGGAACGGCTGCTCCAGATGGGAGAATGGCTGGCAGTGAACGGCGAGGCCATATACGGCACCCGTCCCTGGCGCAGGTTTTCGGAAGGGGAGTCCGTGCGCTACACGTCGCGCGGCGACACCCTGTATGCGATTTGCCTGGCATGGCCGGGATCCAGTCTCACGCTTGAGGCGCCTTCCCTGGCGCCTGACGGGAAGATTGAAATGCTCGGCCTGTCCAAACCTGTCCGGTGGGAATCCGGAAAGGACGGCCTGCGGATCGATTTATCCGGCCTGTGTCCGGAAGACGCGGCCTGCAGCTATGCGTATGTGATCAGGATGACGCAGGTCAAATGAGCATTTTATCGGCCGCCAGCTATGAGGAGAAAACCTTGAAGGGATTAAAATGAACAGTCGCATAACAGCGACTTGGTACCTGCGCACAGCCTCCCTGACTGCGCGGATGAAATTTTAATCAACGGCTATTCGATCATTTCCGATGCATAGGTGCTGTAGCGTGTTTTCAAGGCAAGGATGTTTGCCGGAGTGGAGGGTAGAAATATGAAACCGGGCATCAAATTCCCCAAAGAAAAAATCGCCGAATTCTGCCGAAGCCATCATATTCGACGGTTGGCGGTTTACGGCTCCGTCCTGCGCAGCGACTTCCGTCCGGAGAGCGACATTGATATTCTGATCGAGTTCGATCCGGCGCACATCCCCGGCTTGTTTGGGATGGCGCGTATGGAGCGGGAGTTGTCTGTCCTGCTGGGTCGTAAAGCCGATTTGCGCACACCCGAGGACCTGAGCCGGTATTTCCGCAAACAGGTAATGGAGGATTCGGAGGTGCAATATGCGGCAGGATGATATCGTCCGCCTGCGCCACATGCTGGATGCGGCGCTTGAAGCCGTCGACTTTGTCGGGAGCAAACACCGGGAGGATTTGAACAGCGACCGCAAACTGACGCTTGCACTGGTAAAAGACATCGAGATCATCGGAGAAGCCGCCTATCAAACATCCGACGACACGCGACGTCAGATCAGGAATATAACCTGGGAAGACATCATCGGAATGCGCCACCGTCTCGTGCATGCTTATTTCGACATCAATTTGGATGTCCTATGGCAAACCGTGACAGGCGACCTTCCGTCTCTGATCGAAACGCTCAAGAATGCGCTGGGTGAAATCTGATATGATCGGCAGGATTCAACAGCACGTCAAACTGGAAAACCATCCGCTCTTGCTGTCCTGGCTGAACGACCGGCCGATCTCCCGCATAAAACCAACAGGAGGCCCGATATGATGCGCCGTCTCGCGCCTTTCACCGTTCTGCTTTCCGCCTGCATCTTTTGTTCTTCGTCGCACAGGACCACCATCGCCGTCATCCCCAAGGCCACATCCCATTCCTTCTGGAACGCGATTCATGCCGGCGCGGTCAAGGCCTCCAGGGATCTCGACGTGGAAATCCTCTGGCAGGGGCCTGCCAAGGAGGACGACCGCGAGATGCAGATCAACGTGGTGCAGAATTTCGTGAGCCGCGGCGTGGACGCGATTGTGCTCGCGCCGCTGGACGAGACCGCCTTGGTCAGGCCCGTGCGCGCAGCGCTTAAGCGTAAAATACCGGTGGTGATCATCGATTCGGATCTCCGGGAGGCCCTGTACAGCAGCTTTGTGGCGACCGACAATTACGCAGGCGGTAAAATGGCCGCGGAGAAGCTGGCCGGGCTTTTAAACGGCCAGGGCAATGTATTGATGATGCGGTATACCGAGGGAAGCGCCAGCACCACGAACCGGGAGAGGGGATTCCTCGACGGCATGAAAGAAAATGCGCCGGGGATCAATCTGGTTTCCACAGACCAATACGGCGGCGTGACCATGGAGTCCGCGCTGAAAGTCGGACAGAATCTGCTCAACAAATTTCCGAAACTGGACGGTATCTTCTGTGCGAACGAGTCCAGCACATTCGGCATGCTCCGCGCGTTGGAAACAGCGGGCAAGGCGGGCAAAATCCGCTTCATCGGCTTCGATTCATCCGAGCCTCTCCTGGCCGGGCTGAAAAACGGCGGGCTGGACGGCCTGGTCCTGCAGAATCCATTCAAGATGGGATATCTCGGAGTCGCGACCGCAGTCGAAGTGCTCAAGGGGAATACGGTGCAGCCCCGCATCGACACAGGCGTCCGCATCGTAACGAGAGAAAATCTTGAAGACCCGGAGATCCGGGAACTGGTTGAGCCGGATATCGCGAGATGGCTCGGTGAGTGAGCCGCGGGGATGTTTTGATCCATGAATGATTTTCTCCTGGAAATGCGGGGGATACACAAGTGTTTCGGCGCTGTTCAGGCGCTGGCGGATGTGGACCTCCGGGTCAGGCGCGGAAGCGTGCATGCGCTCATCGGAGAGAACGGTGCGGGCAAAAGCACGCTGATGAAAATCCTCAGCGGCAGCCTGCAGCCGGACAGGGGAAGCATGCTGCTGGACGGCCGGTCCTACCGGGTCCATTCTCCCGGGGATGCGCGCAGCAGCGGCGTCAGCATGATCTATCAGGAACTGACCCTGACTCCGCATCAGACAGTCGAGGAGAACATCACGCTGGGGGCGGAGAAATCCCGTTTCGGATTGCTGCAGAGCCAGTCCGGCGATGTTCACGGGGCTTTGGATCAGCTGGGATACGGCACCCTGAAGACGGACGCGAAGGTTCAAAACCTCAGCGTCGGCGTGCAGCAGATCGTGGAGATCGCGCGTTCCCTTTTCCTGCAGGCCAGGCTTCTCATTATGGACGAACCGACCAGTTCTCTTTCCGCGGAAGACACGCGGTCTCTTTTTGACGTCATTCGCAGGCTCAGGGAAAAGGGCGTTACGGTCATCTACATCAGCCATTTCCTCGAGGAAGTGCAGGAGATCGCGGATGCTTACACCGTGCTGAGGGACGGCAGGTCCGTGGCAGCGGGATCCATGTCCGGGACGGCTCTATCCAAACTGGTCACTGCCATGGTCGGAAGGCCTCTTGAGGAGATGTTTCCCCGCACTCAGCACAGGATGGGGCCCCTTGCGTTTGAAGTGGAGCATTTGTCCGGCCCGCCCCGCGTTCAGGACGTCTCCTTCTCGGTTCACGCGGGTGAGATTCTCGGCATTGCCGGACTGATCGGTTCAGGCAGGACGGAAATGCTGCGCTGCCTGTACGGAGTCTCTCCCGCGGAATCCGGAAGCGTGAAAGTCCGGGGCAGGGATTTGAACCTGCACGGGCATTCCGCAGGATCCGCGATCCGTTTATCCATGGGCCTTGTCAGCGAGGACAGGAAAAACGAGGGCCTGGCTGTGGGCCTGCCGATACGGGACAACATGAGCCTTTCTTCGCTGGGCAGGTATGTTCGGCGCAGGGGCGCCGGATGGATCGATGGGAAGCGGGAAATCCGGGATGTACGCGGCCGGTCGAAGGACCTGTCCATTAAATACAGAAGCATCATGGATACGTGCGTCTCCCTTTCAGGCGGCAATCAGCAGAAGGTGGTTCTGGGCAGGATCCTCATGGAAGGCGGGGACATCCTGTTTCTGGACGAGCCGACGCGGGGGATAGACGTCAAAAGCAAGGTCGAGATCTATTCACTCATCGGCCGCCTCGCTGCTGAAGGCAAAGCGGTCGTCATGGTGAGCTCCTATCTGCCGGAACTGTTCGGCATCTGCGATACCCTGGCAGTCATGCACCGCGGCCGTCTGAGTCCGTTGCGGCCCGTGCGCGAATGGACTGAGGAAAGGGTCATGGCCTGGGCCACCACAGGCAAAATGAAGGCATCAGGAACCAGAAAAAGAGGCCGGAAACGATGAATCTGAAAAGCATGAAAACGATCTGGAGTCTTCTGGGCCCGTTCCTCGGCCTGATCCTGGTGTTCGTCATTTTCACGATCGCCGCGCCGCCCGCATTTTACGGTATTTACAACATCAAGACCATCATCACCCAGACCGTGATCATCGGCGTCGGGGCCCTGGGCATGACCCTGGTCATCATCAGCAGCGGGATCGATCTTTCCGTGGGCTCCGTGATTGCCCTGACTACGGTCGGGATCGCCAATGTGCTGAATTCCGGCGGCGGACCCTGGATGCCCGTCCTGGCAGTCTTTGCGGCCCTGCTCATCGGCTTTCTCTGCGGCATGGTCAACGGCATCCTGTCCGCTTCCCTGCGCATCGTGCCGTTCATCGTGACGCTCGGCACCATGCAGATCGCGCGCGGC
>JAFGEX010000111.1 GCA_016931355.1 bacterium | reverse complement strand
CTGGCGTGTATCGCTTCATCAGGAGCCGCAGGCGCATCCGGGCCGGACACACTGAATACTTCAATACAGACGGACAGATCCATCATCGAAGCCCTGCATGTGCCGGACGGCGTTTACCGCGGATGCTCCGAAGCTTTCAGGGGAATGCTCTGGGTTGAAGTGAAGGTCCAGGACAGCCTCATCGCTGACGTGCGCGTGATCCGCCATCGCGAGAACAGGCCTCTCAGCTCGCTGCGCGTCATCCCCTACCTGATCCGAAAAAAGCAGAACCTGTCGGAAATACAGGCTGTCACCGGCGCGACGGTCACGTCCCAGGCCATTGTCCGGGCGGTTCGGCACGCGCTGAGGGTATCGCCTGTGCCGAACACACCGTCCAAATCCCTTTGATCGTTCTCAAGAATACCGTATCCATTTCATCAGTTCAGGCAGACTGGGCCGCTTTCCGTACATGAGGATGCCGACCCGGTAGATGCGCCCCGTGATCCAGACCATGCCTGCAAGGGTGACCAGGCATAGGACGATGCACAGCAGTACCTGGTAAAACGGCACAGCGTGAAGGGAGATGCGCAGGAACATCAGAATCGGGCTGAAAAACGGAAACAGGGAAAGCGCCACGGCCATCGGCCCGTCCGGATTCTTGATGACCGCAAACATCAGCATAAAGGCGACGACAATGAAACTCATGGCCGGCCACTGGAGATTCTGCATTTCGGACTCGGAATTCCCCATGCTGCCGAGTGCCGCGTAAATCGTGGAGTAGAGGAAAAATCCCATTAGAAAAAAGACGATGAATCCCACAATCACCCAGATCGATATCGTTGGGAAGGGCATTTTTTCCACGGCGGGCACGAACTGCCTGATCATGATCAATCCGTAGGTTGAAACCAGAAGCAGGGTGAATCCCCAGATGCCGAGCTGCGTCATGCCCGTGGCCCCGATGCCCAAAATCTTGCCCGCCATCAACTGGTGGGGACGGACCGATGAAAGAAGGATTTCCGCCATCCTGGAATTTTTATCCTCGATGACTCCCCGCATGACGAAAACCCCGTAAAAAATCAGGGCCAGATAAATCATGAACACCATGATATAGCTGATGCCGAAGGTGATCTCCCCGCTTTCCTCCTTGGCGCCTCTCCGGTCCACCTTGTACGTTTTCGGCCTGACGCTCCGGTTCATCTTCTGAACCAGTTCCGGATCCAGCCCGATCTCCCGGAGACGCAGGCCGGAGACAACGCGCGTGACCCGGCCGGCCAGCGTCTCATTGAACTGGAAATTGCTGATGTTTTTTGCGTACAATTCGAACTGGTTGTTCTCAAATATATCCTCCGGAAAAATCAGGAAGGCGTCCAGGCTTCCGGACAGGACCTGGGCGTTCAGGGCCGCTTTCTGGGATTCCATGGCGGACGAATCCGTCAGGATCTCCTGAATCCGGTACACGGATTGATCGGGATTTTCAGCCTGCATTTCCGCCAGGTAATGCTGCAGAGGCATATAGAGCCGTCGCGTGAAATCGATCACGGCGATGGTCTTCTCCCCCTCTGTCCCGACATTCATGAAAACAGCGGGAAGGAAGGCCAGGATGAGGATCAAAAGGGGCACCAGAAATGTCCCGATGAGGAATCCCCTGGTTTTCACCAGCGCCAGATACTCCCGCTTGATGATCACCCAGATCTTTTTCACGCTTGGCCTCCTTTGGACTGGACCACCTGAATGAAGATTTCGTTCATGGACGGTTCCGCGATTTCGAAATGGGTGACCGTGACCTCCCGCGCAGCGGCCTTCAGAATGTCCTGGGGCGTGACTTTCGCGGCAGGCTTGATCTCCACGAATTTGCCGTAATCGTTGCACTCCGCCACCAGAGACCGGTTCTGGAGGAAATCCGCCTTTCCCTCGTACCGGAGATGCACGCGCCCCTTGCCGAACCTGGCTTTGACTTCGGACAAACCTCCCTCAAGCAGGTTCCGGCCATGGTCGATGAGGCAGATGGCGTCGCAGAGCTTTTCAACCTGGTCCATCTGATGCGTTGAAAAAATGACGGTCGCGCCGGATGATTTCAGGCCGAGCAGGATGTCCTTGAGCAGGTTTGTGTTCACGGGGTCCAGGCCGGAGAAGGGCTCGTCCAGGATGAGCAGTTCCGGCTGGTGCAGCACGGCTCCAACGAACTGGATTTTCTGCTGCATGCCCTTGGACAGTTCCTCTATTTTCTTGCCAGCCCAATCCGCCAGTTCCACGCGCTCAAGCCATTTTCGGGCCTCCGAGACCGCGGCGGCATGGGCCAGCCCCTTGATCTCGCCCAGGAAAGCGACCTGGTCCAGCACCTTCATCTTCTTGTACAGGCCGCGCTCTTCCGGGAGGTAGCCGATACGGTTCGTCAGGCCGGGTTCCAGCTGCTTTCCGAAAATTTCGATCCTCCCGCTGTCCGGCAGCAGGATCTGCATGACCATCCGGATGGTCGTGGTCTTGCCCGCCCCGTTCGGCCCGATGAATCCGAATATCCGGCCTTGATTGACTTTCAGGGACAGGTCCCGGACAGCCTGCACCTCCCCGAACGACTTGTTGACCGCTTCGATTTTCAGGATTTCCAAGTTTTTTCTCCGTTTTGATCTCTCTGGGACCTTCCCCCCGGCGCCGGTTCAGGCTGCAGGCCTATTTCTTCCACTCGTCGCCCCAGAGCGCTCCGCCGCCCTGTTCCCGCCTGTAGGAATCCCTCCAGCGGTGGATCTGGAAGGCGTCGATCCGGTTCATGTTCTGCCTTTTTTCTTTTGGGGGCAGTTCCGGAAAAACCTTATGCGGCTCGGTCTGGTACCAGTACGCAACCGTGGCCAGGTCCAGCGTCATGCAGTTGTTGTGTCCGTGTTCGATGGTGGCCTTGAGGGATTTCCGGAATGCGACGGGCGACTCCAGGAAAAACCGGTAGCAATGCGTGCGGCCCAGCCAGCCGGTCTCGTTGTTGACGCGGGCATACCCGAAAAGCGGGTGGCTGTAAATCTCCTTGGGGCACCAGGAGGAATTGAAGAAATCCTCGGTCCCGGTGCCGTGAAGCGACGGAGGCCAGGGCTCGCCGTCTATGAAGAACATGTCGTCGCCCTCGCCGTACCACATGGGCGACGGGCTTTCGACAAAGTACTGGACGCCGACGAAATGCCCCCTGCCCTCCAGGTCGGCAAAAACGTAGTTTTCCCCGCCCGTGGCGTTCTTCCCCTGCTCGCCCAGCGCGCCCCACTCGTTCTCCCCTTCCGGAGGCGGCTCCGTGAGCTCCCGGTGCCACCAGGCGTGGAAACGGCCGGTGCCCTTTGGAATGGATTGATGTTTTTCATAATCGATATAATAATAGAAGGCGTCGATCTTTTTCTCGGACTGGTTTTCAACCGTGATCCGTGCGCCCTTTTCAAACGGCATGGGGAAATAACAGACCAGGGCGTTCCCGCCGCCCGGGGACGCGGCGACCGGCAGGGAGGCGAAATTGTACTTCTCTCCCCATCCCTGACCGAAGAAATCACCGATCGGGGATTCCACGCTGGGGTGGAGTTCTCCGTCCCAGTACATGCGGAGAACGGCGTTTCGTCTCAGCATGGGGTCCTGGCAGGAAATCGTGATCCAGATATGCTTGATGATGCCGGCGCCGGGTATCTCGGCCAGGACCGCTGTCGCGCCGGCTTCGATGGAAATGCGGTCGTCGTTCCCGCCGGACCGGTCGAAACTCGATATGCGTTCGGATTCATAGGAGCGCAGGCCCGGCAGGGAATCCATCCATCCGGCTGCGCCGGACAAGGTCTGGCCGAAAAGCGGAAGGGCGGACGTCCAAAGCGCGGCCAGCGCGCCGGACCAGGCGCATGCGGTTCCCTTCAATTTCCTGATGGACATGGGACCTCCCTTGGAATCTTTTGGCTGAATCCTTTTCCGCGTCCTGCTGCGGGGTGAGCGAGCGTATCAAACGGTTTTTCCCCTCCAGATCGAAGATCCAAGCCGCAACCGGCCGCCGGGGTGATACCATCCGGTGTTTTCACCAGTTCGATTTGGGCCTTCTTTTTCCGTAAACGGCGGCGCAAGGCGCGTTCTTGGTCACGTACTCGCCGAGTTTCTCGCACCACACTGCGGAAAATGTCCTACAGCTGCCCGACCCGTCGATGCCGCCCTCCTCCGGAAACCGGGCATGCGGACAGCGGAAATCGCAGAAGCGCAGCGCGGACGAGGAGACGCCTGCATTGTCCGATTCATCGTCTTTTCGTGAAATGATTTTCTCCCCGTTTCCGTCAGAGAATAAGGCCGATGTTTGAACATGAGCCGAAAAAAGGTCTTCTGAAGGCAGGAAAATTTTTTTTAATATAACACATCCGGAACAATTTGTCAAAAACTTTATGGGACCGGCCGGCCGGCGGTGGGTTGAAACTCCCGGGCGGCAGGAGGCCCGGCAACTCGAATCGCATGCCCCACCCCCCTTGGGGAGGTCTTTCTTTTGCGACTTCTTAAAACTCAGCCTGGAGAGAACGCCGGAATGGGATCGGCCTCCGGAGTTGATGAATAGACTCATGCCCTTTGAATTGCCGCGGGAAAGAGGCCCGCTTTCAGATCCCGCGCATGACGACTTTCCTTGACAAAGACGATCATGATCTTTACATTGAAATGAGAGGATTTGAGAAAACACCCAAAACAGGAGCGAAATGCAGATCCAATTCTGGGGCGCAGCCCAATCCGTGACCGGATCCATGTATGTCCTGGATATCGGCAATCAGAAAATTCTGCTCGAATGCGGGCTTTTTCAGGGCCGCAGGCAGGAGTCCCAGGAGCGGAACCGCAATTTCCCCTTCCCGCCCGG
>JAFGEX010000110.1 GCA_016931355.1 bacterium | reverse complement strand
AGACCCAGCTCGTCCACGGGGATCAGGCCGCCCCTGGGATCCAAACCTCCGGTGACCACGGCACTCTGATCCAGACCGATGACCGGCCGTCCGAAATAGGCATTGACCATGCCGGCCGCGGTCAGAAGCCCGAGACCCGCTTCGAGCGAATGGCCGGTGTATGCGGCCTCCTCGTCCCTGAAAAAAAACTCGAACTGAAAGTATCTCCGGACAGCTCCGTCGGGATAACGGTCGTTGAGAATGGCCCTGACCGAGTCGACCACATGATGCAGGCTTTTGAAAAGGGAGCCGGATTGGGGGACCAGGTCTCGGTCAAACCGGAACAACTGCTCCTCCGACCGCGGCGGTCTCAGGCTTGTTCTCAGCCGGACCGGAAGCAGAACGCCCCTGTCCTCATCCGGCACTTCGTCCATGGCTGTCTTCTCGACGAAAAGAAGATACAGCCTGTCGGATTTCCGGCATTCGATCGAATCCTGCAATTTGGTCCTGATGCCGGACAACAACTGATGGGATCCGGGAAAATTTTTTTCGATCAGGACTTCGATGTCCTGGAGATGCGAACAGGCGTTTCCGGGAGCGTGCAGTATCTCCAGAACAGCATTCCGGTCGCGCACCGGGAAACTCTCGCCGGTCCCTGTCTCCAGTTCAGCTACGGCCCTTTCATATTCCCCGAGAAGCAGGCTGACGGCGATTCTCAACCAGCTCACCCGGGCTCTCATGGAGGAAACCAAATCCTGGTCCACCGCATCGGAGAGATGGCGCTGATAAATATCGACCAATCCGCCCACCTGGGACAGGTAGTGAAGATCCGAATAGTATAAATTGGGCTCTTTGACGAGCGTCAGGAAAGATGAAAAAAATTCAAGATAATAGGATTCGAGAAGTTCGAACGGAAATTCGGATCTTGCAGTACTGAAAAACCGGACCAGGCATCTCAGTTTGATGCGTTCGGAGGCCGCCCCGTTCAGGATTTCCAGCACGCGGCCCCGTTCCTGTTCAAGACGGGTGACTTTCATGATCAGTAAATCTTGATTTTCAGGATTTTTTCGAGGTTCAGTTCTTCAAATACGGCCACGCCCTGATGCGCCTGGGAGGCCAGCCGAAGGTCGCCGGACTGGGACACCACGACGTGAATCTCCTTCCGCTCCAGGCCCTCTTTGAGATTGAGGATGCGTACGGCGTACCGTTTTTTTCCGCCCTGTTCGTCCACTTCGATTTGAATACGGTCGTATTCCCCGCTGGTGAGCTCGAACCGGCCGTCGGCCAGTATCCTTTCCGTCAGGCTGGGGACCGGCTCAAGATCGAATGAGGCAATGGGCGATCTCAAATGCAGTGTTTTTTGGGAAAGTTCCTCCTCCCCGAGCCCGGATAATGGGATGCGCCCCCTGGCATCCGGGACAAATACCCTATCCAACCCTTCGATTTCAACCAGTTGATCGCTGAAAAATCCGGTCTCGCCGGAAACCAGATAAAGCGTCAAGGCCCTGGATGCGTTGTCCCGCATCAACCGGGCCACGCAATCGTTTTCAGGATTCGCATAGCTTTGAACGGCCATAAAGCGGGGGGTTTCCCTTCCTTCTGCGGCCAGAAGATACCGGCTCGAAACGGCCGTGTTCCGCCGGGCCGGAGACAATACGATCCCCGTCGGATGCGGCTCCCAGCCGATCCTGCGCATGACCCGGGCGGCCAGACTTTCGATTCGATCACGGGATTCTGATTCCGCAAGCCTGTAATAGGCGGCGTACTCCGAGACCGCCTGCCTGCAGGCTGCGCAACCGCGGATGTGGCGCTCCAGCTCCCGGCCTTCCGGGCTTTCATCCGCTCCCCCGAGGCTGAAGCGTTCCAGCATTTTCGCATCAGGACATTGATTCAATTTTTACTCCCGCCCTTCATCTTCCCTATAGCCGCATTCAGCGTTTCCCCGGAAAAAAAATCCTCCGCGATCCTCGCCTTGAAAAGCTTGACCATGTATTCGAAGCGCGACCGCAGAAGGGTCCGGCGGCCGCCGGCGGCTGCGGCAGGCATGTGATCCTTCAGGTAATCGAAAAAGGGATACAGCGGAGAGCCGTCTTTCAAATCTCGCACCATGGCCGCCAAAGCGTTCTTGAGGCGCTGCGCGCAATCCGGATCCATCCTCCCTTTCCGGACATAAGACGCCTCAATTTTTAAGCACAATTCATCCTGAATCAGATCCAGCATCCTTGCGGTTTCATCCGCAAAGAGATCGTCTTCGGAATCGGAAACGGCGGAAGGCGCGGTCTCAGGTCGTGCCAGAACCTGACGGTATTCGCGGATCAACCGGGCCGCATCGTCCATAGCGACCTGAACAGGCCCGTTTGAAACGCTTTCTGCCAGACGGAAAATTTTTTTCAGCATCTGAGGGGCATCGTCCTCAGGGCGGAATCGCGCAAACAACTCCGCCTTCAGGCCTTCCCAATCCATGATCCGAATACGGCCGCTGATGCGGGTCTTTTTTCGAGTTTTGTCGCTGATCCATTCCCTGCCCAGATGCTCAGCTGTTTCATAGCGGCCGTCTTTGAATACGGCAAGCTTGACACAGCGGTACACCCTGGCCCCCTGCGGATCGCGGTCCCTGAACAAATGAAAGATCCCCTGGCGGGTCCGGTTGAAGACCAGACGCCTCAAGAGCATCAGGCACTCCTCGTCGGATAGGTCTTTCTGAAGACGAGGCTCGAAATACCGCCTGAGGTGGATGAATTCGCCCGACGGATTCCTCTCAAACAAATCCGCCAGGGCATCCAGGGCGATGCGTTCGCTTTCGCCTGCATCCATGCCGCGTTGTTCGAAAATCCGGTATCCCCTGGACTCGAGAATCCGCAGCGCCCCGCAGGCGAGCCGCACGCAAAGCCCGATGAAATCCCGCAAGTCGCGCTCGGATGCATCTGAACGGCAGATCCTTTCGATCCGGGCTGACAGCTTCATGTCCCGGGGCTGCCGGTCTGCGATCAGAGCCTTGCCCGCATCCCCGCGGAAATCCGGTTCTGCCTTTTCGGATCCTCCCGCAGGCAACGGTTTCTCAATGATCGTCCGCCCTTTGTCTTTCCTGTCGCGCATGAGAGATCCCGGATCATAACCGAATGGACACCCCGGCCGCATTCGGCGGGGCATCAAAAGAAAAACCAAATCATCATACACCGCATGGGACGGGAATGATACACTTGGAGATTAAAAATAACATATCCTTTTTGGGAATGCAAACAAAAAATCCACCGATTCCTTCCGCGGACATATTGTTCTTGACTTTATCGATCGAATTAGCTAAAATGTTTCGTGTAAATGATTTTTCCATTCGCGCACCGATGATTCAAATGCATGTGCCGACAAAAGCTTGAAGCAGACGTCTTGTGAAAGGAGAGAGGCATGGCAACAAAAGCTAAAAGGACCACTCATCGCAGCAAAACAGGAAAGAAGCTTTATGCGAAAAGGGATTCGAAGGGCCGTTTCAAAGACATTCAGACCTATGAACGCGCCCACCGGGCGGACATGAAACGCAAGAGCAAGGCGGAAAAAGGAAAAGCCAAGACGGCCCGCAAGAGAACCAAAAAAGGTTGAACGGGATTTTATATGACGGAAAAAGGCGGGAGGATTGCTCCTCCCGCCTTTTTTTTATCCCGCAAGACCGTTGAAAAATCGGGGCTGTAACCGGCGGAAAAGCCTTTTCAATCTTTCATTCTTCCTGATTCTTTCCTTCTTTATTTATAATGGAGACATCGAAGGGATTTTCATTCGCCATTCGCCATTCGCCATTCATCATTCGTCATTCCTTTCTTCTCCCCGGTTTTTCTCCTTTTACATCATAATATTCCCCGAAGGGATTTTCATTCGTAATTCGTAATTCATCATTCGTCATTCCTTTTTTCTCCCCGGTTTTTCTCCTTTTACATCAAATAATTCCCCGAAGTGTTTTTCATTCGTAATTCGTAATTCGTAATTCGTAATTCGTAATTCATCATTCGTCATTCCTTTCTTCTCCCCGGTTTTTCTCCTTTTACATCATAAAATTCCCTGAAGGGATTTTCATTCGTAATTCGTAATTCATCATTCATCCCGGCCCATAAATGGCAAAAGCCTCCCAAATGGAGGGGAGGCTTTTACCCAGGGCAGTCACATGCTGAGGAGGAGTCAGCCCATTGTGACAATGACCTCGTTATCGGAACCGGTCTTCTGCTGCGGGATCGGCATGGCGGAGGATTTTCCGTTGAGCAGAACCTGCTCAACGCCCTTCTCCACGCCTTTCGGATTTTTCACACGGATCCGGTAAACGGCGCCGCGCCAGCGCCGCGTTATTTCGAATTCCTTCCAGCCGGCCGGGATGCAGGGATCAATGATCAGGCCGTCATAACCGGGGCGGACGCCGAGCATCCAACGGGTGGCTGCGGTATAGGTCCAGCCGGCCGATCCGGTCAGCCAGGGATGGCGCGCGCGGCCGAACGCCGTGTGATCCCTGCCCATGATGAACTGACAGTAGGAATAGGGCTCGGCCTCCCGGATTTCGATCATGTCGTTCTGATTGTACGGAAGAAGGGCGTCGTAGTATTCCATGGCCCTGCCGCCCCTGCCGATCATGCATTCTGCGACCATGGCCCAGGGATTGGGATGGCTGAAGATGGCCGCATTTTCCTTAATGCCTTTGTATACGCGGGTGATGTACCCGATGTCGTCGTCCGGCTTGGAAAACGCCGGCCATACCAGATGGATGCCGTATTTGGAGAAAAGATGCTTATAAACCGCATCCAGGCACCTTTTGGCCCGTTCGCCCGTTGCCGCGCCCGAAAGCACGGCCCAGCTGTTGCTTTCCAGAAAAATTTTTCCTTCCAGGTTCTGATCCGAGCCAATGCGCATCCCTTTTCTCGTGATGCCCCGTATGTACCAACCGCCGTCCCAGAGTTCCTTTTCGCAGGCCTCCCGGACGGTTCGGGCCATGTCCGAATATTTTTTCACGTCCACGGAACGGCGCAGATGGCGGGCCGCTTCGACGAACGCAACGAGCGCCCAGTAATGCATGAAGGACACCATGGCGCTTTCGCCCCCGCCGAGATTCAGGCAGTCGTTCCAATCCGCGCGCAGGCCCTTGCAGATGCCGTTCTTCCCCACGTGAACGGCCGAAAAATCAAGCGCCCGCTTCATGTGCTCGTACACCGAGGCCTCGCCTCCGTCCGCGAAGGGCACCTTTACGTCGAAAAATGCGGTGTCGCCCGTTTCCTTCACGAATTCACATATGGTGGGGACGATCCACAGAGCGTCGTCCGAACACACATCCTCCAGGCCGTGTATGATATCCTCCGGCCTCGGGGTCGGGACAACGGTGGGGAGCTTCACGCCCGGCAGCCGCTCCTCTCGCGGCTTGAAAACATCCGGGTCGAACAGGTGCAGGCCGTACCCGTCGCTGACCTGGCCGTTCAAAAGCTCCAGAATCCGGGCCCTGCATTTCTCCGGATGGGTGTGAACCACGGCAGCGACATCCTGCGACGTGTCCCTGTACCCCAAACCCGTCCTGCCCCCGACCTCGATGAAGGACGCGAAGCGCGACCAGACCACGCAGGTTTCCGCCTGGTACAGGTTCCAGGTGTTGAGCATGGTGTTCATGCCGTCATGGGGAGTTTTGCACTGAAACACGGCTGTCTTCCGGTCCCAGTATTTCTTCAGATCGCTGAAGGCCGCGTCAACCCCGGCAGGTTTCGAATACTTCTTCCGGATCTCCACACCCTTGGACCGCGGGCCCACGCCGAGCATGAAGCAGAGCCGGGTTTCTTCGCCCGGAGCCAGGCGGATCCGCTTGTGCAGGGAGGCGCAATGATTGCCTCCGAGTTCGGAGCTGTTGCCGCATTTTCCGGACTCCACGGCCAGGGGATTGCCTTCGGTCCTGTAGGGTCCCAGGAACCGGTCCCGCACGCAGTCATATCCGTCCGGCTCGAAATCAGCCGTGAAAAAATGAAAGGTCCACGGCTCGTAGAAGAAATCGTATTCGATGACGCCGTCGGCATAGTTCGATCCGGACGCGTACAGAGACATCTGCAGATTCTGGTTGTCGATTTCAATGTGGTGAAAGGAAAACTCCGCGTAGGAGAAAAGACTGAGCTTCCTGGGAGCTTTTCCGGTGTTCTTCAACCGCACGTCCCAGAGCTCGACATCGTCCTCGGGCGGGATGAACAGGATCTGCTCCGCCCGGATATCCCTGTAATCACAGCGGAATTTGGAATAAGACAGGCCGTGCCTGCATTCGTAACGCGCCTGGCCCGGATCCTTGCCCACCGGCTGCCAGGAGATGGACCAGTACTCCCCGGTTTCATCGTCCCTGACATACACATAATGACCCGGCCTGTCCAGCGGCACGCCGTTCTGTCTGAAGCGTGTGATTCTCCTCGTTTCCGCGGACTTGTAGAACAGGTAGCCGCCCGCGTTGTGCGAAATCACGGCGCACAGGTCCCTGATCCCGAGATAATTCGTCCACGATACAGGCACGTCGGGCCGTTCGATCACATATTCCCGGTTCCGGTCGTCGAAAAATCCATAGCGCATAAACGCCCTTTCAGAAAACCAATCCGCCGCAACTTCACGAACGGCCGTGGTACACCGCGCCCTTCTTGCCCATGATGATGCGGATGACGCCCACATGCCTCAGATCGGACTTGTTCATGTACAGGTAATTGCCGTTCCCCCAGAAAACCTGCGTGGCAGGGGATTCCAGATAGCCGGGATACAGGGTTTTCAGGGTTCCGTCCGTGTGAAGCACCCAAACCGGATCGGGATCCCTGTCCGTGGCCACAACCAGGGCCCCGTCTTCGTCGAACGTGATGTCGTTGATCGTGCAGCCAGACAACGGGCCTCCGCATTCCAGGACCAGCTCGTTTTCCCCGAGCAGCCCTTCGGCGGAAAGGATGCGGTTCCGCCAGATACCGCCCGGTGCAGGCTCGGATACGCCGACATAGACGTAATCCCCATGCACGCGCACCGCCCGGATAACCCGGTCCTCGTAATCCCCGGCCAGGACGCTCTCGCTCCCGTCCGGTTTCGTCGCGCACAGCCCGTCGCCCTCCCCTCCGGCGAAAATGTTACCGTTGACGTCGAAATCAAAAAAGCTGACCTTCTTTTTGTGCATGAGCCATTCTTCCGCCTCGCCGCCTCCGGCCGGGATGCGGTACAAACTCTTGCTGTCGTCTTTCTGAACGTACAGGCATCCTCCCGGCCCCGGGCGCATGCAGGGCGCATTCTTGAAATCCAGCGTGCCGTATTCGGCGACGGCCCCGTCCGGAGTCACGCGCATGACGGTTCTCGAAGGCTTGTCCACGGCCGCGTACAGGTTTTCCGCCGCATCCACGGCGATCGAATAGACCTGTCCGAATTCGCCGGTTTCCGATATGCCCTTCTCCATGGGGAAAGGCCCGAAACGGCCCGTGCCGAACGCGCCTGCCACAGCCACCTGCAGGGTCACCGTGCCGCTCAAATCCAGGGGCCGCATCACCAGCAGTTCCTCTCCGGATGCACGGAGCACCGCGCCCGCCGTCTGCCCGAAATACACGAAATTCCCGGCTGCTTCGGGCGAAAAATGCGCTCCCCGGATCCTGAACTCCGTGGCGCCGCCTGTCGCGCTTTCCGGCGTGACGGACTCGATCACCGGATCGGCCGCGGCCAGGCCCGGATAGATCGCCGGGGGGATGTCATATTCGCAGGCGGGAAAAAGGGCCGCGATGAAAACCGCTAGGCCGGTCCGGATCTGCCGGATCATCCGTTTTTTCATAACCTTTCTCCTCGGTTGCGCCCGGGCCTACAGGGACAGGCGCAGGGTCACTCGCTGGACATTGTCGAAAACACCGAACGGCGTATAAGCGTAATCCAGGGCCATCCCCGACTTCTCCAGTCCGAAACCGTATGTCAGACTGTTCTCGTCCTGGCCGGAAATCCATCCCGCGCGCAGGGAAAGAACGCGGATGAACCGGTATTCGCATCCGGCACACACATATTCGCCGTGCGACCGGGGATGCACCAGGTCCGCTGCCAGATTGAATGCATGGGCCTCCGAAAGCGCGGGGAAGAAATCGAAAAGATTCATGCCAATGCCGATGCGGAAAGTCACGGGGAGCTGGAATCCTTCCTGCACGAACTTGACTTCCTTGGAAAAATTCCTCACCGACATGCCGAAGACCAGGCTCTTGAATCCGGTGCGGTACAGGGTCCCGAAATCAAAGGCCCAGGTCGAGAGGGCGCTGTGCACCGCATCCAGTCCCGTGTCGGTCATGCTGCTCGGGACGACGTTCCTGCCGGCCGACTGGGCGGCCAGCTTGATCTGGCCTCCGACCGTGAACTTGTCGGTCAGGGTCTTTGCGTAGCCGATGCCCACCGCCAGGGCCCTGGGCGTGAATTTTTCCGTGTCCACGAATCCCTGCTTGTTGTTCCAGACCAGGGTGCCCTGGAACTCGCCGTAATCCACCCACAGCGCGCTGATGCCGAAAGCGCCGTATTTTTCGCCGGCAGGCGCGAAAGCGACAGTGAATGAATACTGCGTGATATCGGCGATCCAGCGGTTCCAGCTCGCGGACAGGTCCGCCTTCCGCTCCATCCTCGCCAATCCGGCCGGATTGTAGAGCAGGGCGGTTGATGTCCCGGATACCGTCGTGAATGCTTCGCCCATGCCCGATGCGCGGCCCACGGTCCCGATGCTCAGGAATTCGAATCCGGATTGGGCGAGTTTTTCCTGTCCAGAGAGAAAGGGAGGCAACGCAACGAACAGAAAAATCGCCGCGATACGGCCGGTCAGACATCCATTCCTCATAATCAGCTCCCTTTGTTTATCCAATACCGGATTCCCCAGAGGAACCCGGCGACGGACTATAGACCGTCATTCGCCGTGCAGAACCGCCAGCCGGAAAGTGCCGACCGCCGAAGGATCCGAAACGGCGAATGCCGCGAGATAGACACCCGGCTCCAGTCGAAATCCGTAACGAGCACGTATGCTGGGCAGAACCATGTCCTGTCCCCCGACTTCCAGCGCCTGCGTACAGCCTGCAGCTGTTTCCACGGGCATGGCCGTGCCTTTGACAGGCACACGCCGCCCCGCAGCATCATACAGGGAAAGCTCGAGCGTCGCGTTCACATTGCCGGCGTCCATGTCCCAGGTCAGGAAAAACAGCAGGCCGGATGCAGCGCCGGATTGCGGAAAAAGCGCATAGACCGTTTTCGCAGCAGCCGGATTGGAAACCAGAACCAGGGTATCCTCAGCCAGCGTGTCCAGCAGCGCCAGGATGGAATCGGCCGGGGATCCGGCCCAGGCCTGCAGGGCTGCGCTGTCCAGGACCGCGCCTTCCACCGCGATAAAATTCGGAGCCGGGGCCAGGGTGGTGTCCGCGGAAAGGAGCCTGCAGGCCGTTTCATCCGGGCCTGAAAGCGCATAACCGCTTTTGTCCCGGAATTCATCCGGCAGCAGGCCCTCACAGCCGGCGACCAGCAAAAGGCATGGAATCCATCCTGCGGCACAAAAACCTTTCATCCTCTTGGACATGATTTCCCTCCATGAACGGCCGGCGGGCCGTATCATCTCAAGACGAAGAATTTCCGTATGGCCCTGTCTCCCTTGCGGAAGAGAAGGGCGCCCGTGGCCGGATCGGCCAGGTCCCGGGTCACCTCGAAATAGGCGATGTACACGCCGCTCACGATGATCTGGCGCGAGGAGGTCAGGGAATCCCACAGTTCATCGGCCGTCCCGTCGTCGTGAACGATGGTGTTGACCAGATCGCCCCGTTCCGTGTAGATCCGGATGATGCATTCCGGCGGCAGCCCGAAGAACGCGAGCCGGTCCGGCGTGCTGGATCCGAACTGCAGCGCGGCTGCGCCGATGTAGAAGGGATTGGGGACCACGCGGATGGAATCGAGCGTGGTTTTCACGGCCGCCTTGCGGAGATAGGCCGGCTCAGACGTCATGGTGTAGAACTTGGAGCTCCTGAGCGGCACGCCCGGATGCACGTCGTTCAGGCTTCCGTCGTCCTTGGTCACGATATAATAATAGTAGTCAAAACCGCGCTGGGCCGTCCGGTCCTCGAAGCGGTTCACGCGATCGGATGCGCCGCATGAGAAGATCCTCTCGTACAGGGTGTCCGGACGGTTGACGGCCCTGTAGATCTCGTACCCGTCGAAGCGGCCGTCCGATTCGGCGCTGGCGGACCAGGTCAGGATGATGCGGTCCCCTCCTGAATTCACCTCGAAAACATCCGGAGGCGGCGGGGGGAGCGGTATCCGGTACTGGGATTCATAATTGACCGCAGCCCTTCGGAATGTCTGCAGGATGGAATCCTCCCCGGTCTGGACCCAGAGTTTCTTGTATTCCCCCGCATCCGTGGTCACGGACCCGTTGGGAAGCGTCAGGACCGGATCACCCTGATGGGTGTAATGGAGGAACCAGTTCCTGCCGACTGCCATGCTCTTTTCCCTGCTGATCCCGGAAACGCCCTCCGCGATCACCAGATGGATGCTGTCGCCCGGAGCGAAATCGTCGTAGGGGCCGAACCCCTGTCCCTGGGAATACCCGCCCTCGTCGCTGCCCCAAAGATCCGCGAACCCGTCCCCCACCTGGTCCGCGTGCGTCTGGTCCGGATGCCCGGCTGCCATGAGGTCGTACCGGCTCCGCATAAGGGTTGCATTGTACTGATCCGCAGCGTAATTCTCGGGATTTTTATTGGATGGGACGAACATCGTCGTGCCGGGCTGCGAACGGTCGTCCGAATGATCCTTGGCAGACGCGTCCGCATGGAGGATGACCGTGCCCATGTAATGCACGCCGGCCAGCTGGCCGGTCAGGATGTTCGGGCATCCCCAGTCGTCGCCTGCCTTGCTTGCGGAGTGGGGGCCGTACCACGAATACTGGGCCCTGAGCTCGAAATCCGAGGCGCGCGGCCCGATGCCGACGACCTGGTTGACGCAGTTCCTGCCCCAGCTGATGTTGTTTGAGGGATAGACCGATCCTCCGCGCCGGAACACGTCCTGCCCCGATCCGTACCTGTACTGGAAATGAAAATACACGCCGTTCAGGGTCTGGGGCCTCTGCGTTCCGGCCAGATCCGTCACGCCTGTGTTTTTGAACACATAATCGTACACGAGGTAATTGTCGTGGTTTTCCTGCGCGAACTGCATGGCCCTGCGCGTGATCGTGACGCCCAGCGGCGTGATGAGGCGGTTCACGAGCATCCGGTCGCAGGGCAGGTCCGGATCGATCTCGTCCACCACATCGTTGAGTTCATTGTCCGTGGCCGGTATGCCGTCCACATAGACGCGCGGATGATCGAACCGGCCTATCAGCCTGAAGCCCGCGGGGATGAACTGGTAATATTCGTCGTGACCCCGCGGCCCGATGATGATGACCTTGTGGGTGTACACCGAATCGTTGGATTCCCGGAAATCGGTGCACCCGGCCCACATGGCCTTGCCGACCAGCACATCCTGGTTCGGAAACTGCGCCGGCCAGCGCAGCCCGTCCATCTGGTCGGTCAGCTGGCCGGTGCGGCCGATCTCATACTCCGCGCCCCAGTTCAGGAAATACTGGTGCAGGGATCCTATTTTAAGCCATTTGACTTCCTTCCCGTACTGCGAAAAGGCGGCCGGGACGTGCGCGGAGAAGAGCAGGGCGGCCAGAAAGAAGCCGGAACGGACAATCCCGGATCGTCGATTGAGTTTCATCATGGTCCATCCTCTCGCAAAGACCGCGATCACAAATCAAACGTCGTCTTGATGCAGAAAAAGATCCGCCGCGGATTCAGGAAACTCAGCGAGGACAGGTTGGGCATGTCGATATACGCCTTGTCCTCCAGGACTTTATCCATGCGGCCCGAATCCACCTCGGACCATCCGGCGGCCGCGTCATGACGCCAGTAGGTGCCGGATGATTTGTCATAGTAGATCGCCCTTGCCTGTATGTCTCCGGCAGCCAGGGCGTTGTGGTTCTGAACCTGTTCGACGGGCTGATAATCCACGCCGTCCTTCCGGAAATCCCCGACTTTGTCCTTGCCGGGGATGTTGTCGTAATCGTTGCTGGCCGGCAGGTGCAGGGACTGGAAATAGCCGATATAATCCTGGCTGTCGTAGAAACTGGCCATGGAAAGCCGTCGTGTGTTCAACGCATTGTTCACATCCACGAAAAAGGTCAGGTGAAGCCGGCTCAGGGTGAATGTCTTGGCGAGCCGGAGCTGCAGGTTGAACCAGTCCTTCGATTTGACATTGGCGGACACATTCTGCTTCTGGGACGGATTCCACACAACCCATTCTCCCGCACGCCAGTCCGCAATCAGGTTCAGGTTCCACGATCCCAGGGGCGACAGTCCCATGACGCGCGGTCCGAAATCCTTCGGCGCGTAAAAGCCCAGCATGCCCCTGGCATAGGGCTGGGGGATGGGCCTCTCCTGATACAGGACGCGCGTGTTCCGGTCGTATTCCCTCTGCTCCTTGGGATCCTGGTAGATCTCCGCCTTCTCGAAATGCCCCAGGCTGCTGACCTGATAGGTCAGGTTGGCCAGGGCGGACCACCATCCGGCCGTCGCCTTCTTGAAGGTCAATTCGATCCCCTGAACATCGCGGTAATGGTTGTTCGTCGCCCGGTAATAGTTCATGGAGCCGTCCGCGCTGATGAATTGCGTGTAGTCCCGCTCCTTGGAGATGTCGTGGTAGAAGGCCGCCGCCTGGATCAGATAGCTGCCCATCAGGGACTGGTCGAATCCGATTTCATAGGCCACCGTCTTCTCGGGCATCAGTTCCGGATCCCCGATCCCGCGCACATCACCGGCTCCGCCGCGCGAAAGCCGGAACATCTGTTCGGTGGTCGGGAGCTGCTGAAAATGGCCGTAATTGAAGAAGAGCTTGGCGGTCTCCGTGATGGGATGCGATATCCCCAAACGCGGGCTGAGGGAAAAATGCGGCTTCACGCGCTTTTCCGGGATGACCATGCCCGGTTTGTAATTGGAGGAGTAAAAATCCTTGTCCCATATCCCGGTTTCGGGCCAATCCGTGTTGGCGTTGTTGTAATCCAGCCTCAGCCCGCCGTTGACCACGAGGCCCTCCAGCTCGAGCTTGTCCTGGATGTAAACAGCCCCGTGCATGGGGAATTTGCGCATCCGGACATAGGTGTTGCCCTCGGTATAGGCCTCCTTGACGTCCCCGTAATTGAAATCAAGGTCCTGATAAACGAATTCCAATCCCGTCTTGACGAGATTCTGAAAATTGACCTGGCTGGAAAGGTCGAATTTCAGGGTGGTGGAGGACAGCCGGCTGTTGTCCCTCACGGTGCCGGTGTGCCCGCCCATCATGATGCCGTCTATGCCGTTGTCCGGATAGGGATTGAATCCGAACGGCGCCTCATTCGTGAAACGGCCCTCCACATATTCCTCGTCCAGGGTCATGTCCCGCAGCGGGACAGGCTCTGTTCTGTACCTGCGCCACATGTGCTCGACGCCGGCCTCATAATAGGTGCGCGCGTTCAGCACATGCGTCAGCCTGGCTGAAAAGGAATTGAACCGGACCTGGGCCGCGGAGAAATAGGAATCGCAGAACAGGCGGCTGTCCGTGGCACGCGAAATGGTCATGTTCGCGATCTGGGCCGCCACCTGCTCCGGCGTCTGGATGTACAACGCGTTGGCGTCAAGGCCCGCCTCGTTCTGGGCCGGGTATTCCGCGCGGCCTGCAACGCCCAGCAGCGTCAATTTCAGGGCCGGGGACAGGTCGGCGTTGAACTTCAGCGAAAGGTTCTGGTCCCGCGTATCAGGCCTGGAAAGCGGGACGAGCAGCATGTCCCGCACCCCGCGGTAGGAGGCGAAGAAGCGCAGGCCTCCCAGCCTTTTTCCGATGAGCGGCACAGGACCGCCGAAAACCGCGTCCAGGTCATAGTCGAATTGGTCGTTGATTTCCTGCCGCCTGTGCTGCCATCTGAAAAGCTGCTGCGCCGCAGCAGGCGACAGGTCGTTCGACGGATCGCTGTCCGTCATGAGGCTTCTGGAAAGGGCGTTCCATCCGTCGAACTGGGGGTACTGCCTCTGGGTGTAGATGTCCCAGCCGCTCTGCGTGCCGGTCCAGCAGACCTCGGGGTCCAGGTACGGCCGCAGCAGGGTTGAATTCTCGTCAAAGGGGGAGGCGCCGAAGTATTTCTTCGCGGGCGGGCTGACCTTGACTGTGAAGCTGCCGGCGAACCGTTCGCGGCCGCCCTCCTTGGTCACCACGTTGACCACACCGGAACGGACCTGGCCGTATTCGGCGTTGAAGCCGCCGCGCTCGACCGATATTTCCTGAATGGCGTTCAGGGCCACGCCCGCGATGGGCTGGTTGTTCCGGGGATCACGCAGCGTCACCCCGTCCATCTGAAAGAGCGCCTGGTCCGCGGCTCCGCCCCGGATGACGAGCCCCTGCTCCACGCCCGCCTGCATGCCCACGACCTCGGATACAGAATTGTACGGCAGGTTTTCCAGTTCCTGGGAGGACACGGCCGTCACGCTGGTCGCCACATCCTTTTT
>JAFGEX010000109.1 GCA_016931355.1 bacterium | reverse complement strand
GTGGTGGCGCCGCCGGGCTCGATCAGTCAGGTCGCCCCTGCAGGGGACATCGGGGATTACATCGATTACGATCCGGCCCGTTTGAATTTCGGCGTGACACTGGCGGTTCCCGGGGATTTCCGTCCGCTTTTCGGAGCCCTGTCGCGGCTTCAGTTCTCCATGGATTACCAGATCACCTTTCCCAACAAGCAGATTCCGAGCGATGTGTTCAACGGCGAGATACAGCTGGTGCGACCTACGTACAAGAACGCCACCATCCGCATCCGCAAACAGGTTGGAATCCGGTCGTTCAGGACCGCCCTGTTCGTGGAAATGCGGAACGCCTTCAATGACAAATGGATCCATGTGGATGCCGTGGAGGACGCGCGCAAGGAGGACAGGGCTGCCTTCATCAACTCGAACATGAGCAAGTTTCCGGAAACGGAAGTCAGCGGAGCGCCGTTTCTCGACGTCATCCAGTATCTGAATCTGCCCCGGCAGATCCAGTTCGGCCTGTCGGTTGATTTTTAGGAACTCCATTCCAAACAGAGGTCTGCGTCCATGAAAAAAGATCAACGCCGTCCCCGGTTCCGGCTGCTGCTTCTGCCGGTCTTTCTTCTCCCGCTGGCTCCGGCGCCTGCCCAGCAGGACATGGCCACCCACACCCGGGGAAAGTTGTGGGAGACGATGTACAATTTCGGGTACATCGGAGATACGGATGTCTGGAATTACGGGGAAATGACGGGCGTGGGTTTCTATCCCGGATTCCCCGGCTATTATTTTCCCAACGACGAAATTGTTGCAAACAATCCGACCGCGCATGTGGACGCGAATTTCCACAATTTCAGGAGCGGGCCCTGGATCATCGTCAAGGGCGCCAAGACCCTGGTCCCTCCGGACTACCATGCCGAGCCCAGGGAGTACCTTCTCTACCATTCCTCGCTGGCCACCGGGGACGCGGGTGTTCTTCCGAACCTGCCGCCCTACGACATGAAAAAAAATTTTGTGGGATCGACGGATTTCAATCCCCTGCTGCCGGAAGAGATCAACTCCTGCCGGTTCCACACGGCCACGGGCATATCGGTGCGCATCCGTTCGTCCGCCTGGAGTTATCCGGGTTATCACGATTTCATCATCTTCGATTATGTTTTCAAGAACACGGGGGAAATCGTGAATACCTTCGCGAACCGCGTGGATCATTATGATCAGACGCCCGAGCAGGTCTGGATCGTGTTTCACAGCGGCATCCAGGTGTCCACCAAGGGCGTGCTCAATTTCCACTATGATCCGGAATTCATGGACAGCGCCGCCCCTGGAGGCGGATTCGGGGGATGGCAGGCTACAGTGCGCGGAGGGGCGCGGTTCTCCGATTATTATGCGATTGAAAACAACGAAACGGACGGCAGGGGGACGCTTTACTACAGCTACGATTTCAACGGCGGCAGGGAGCCTGTTCCCTGGGATCCGAAGATGCAGCGGCCGAACTGGGCCACCCAGCTCACCGTGCGGCAGGGATGGCTGCCGGAACTGCAGGATCCGGCATGCTTCGGATTCGTGTTCCTGTACCGGACGCCTCCTCCGGGCGGGAATCCGGACCCCTTCGAGGCGGACCCGACGCATCTCAGCATCTACAGCGACGAGGCGCAGAATTTCAACGGCAAGCAGTTCGATTCCGAGTACTTCGGCACCAACGTGTTCAGTCTGAAGGAACTCTACCAGTTCATCACACATGATTACCTGCCCCCGAACAACGGCGATCTGTACAGCTGGACCACCTCCTCCTTCGGACCCTATACGCTGGCGCCGGGGGATTCGATACGCCTCATCGTGGCGGAAGTGGCGGGTATGATGGACCTTCACAAAGTCCTCGAGGGAGACCCGGACCACTGGTTCCCGGACAGCTCCCAGGCCGACATCCGGCGCAATGCGGAGGCGGCCAGGCGGGCGCTCCGGTATGGGATCGGCGCCCGCATCGCAGGCATCGACCTGGCCGGCGACGTTCCGGAACCTCCGCCCGCGCCCCATTGCCACGCGGTGAACGTGTCGGCGGGCCTGGATACCGCCATCGTCGCGGTCCGTTGGGACAGGGCTGCGGAAGAGGCCCAAATCACCGACGGATCCGGGGGGCTCTTCTACGACGGCGCATCTGATCTCTCCGGGTACCGGATCTTCCGCGGCTTCGACAAGCGGGGCATCTGGGATCTCATCGCGGACATACCGGCATCCGAGAAGGAGCAGTACTGGAGGGAAGACCTGGAGGAATTCGAATACCTCGACAAGGGCGTGCAGTTCAATTTCGAATTCAACTACTATGTGCAGGCGTATGTTTCCACGCCGCGGCCGTGGACATCCGCCAACGGGACGCGCGTGGAAGGACTTGGAGAACTGGCCAACAGCGACTACAACATGACACCGCTGATCGGTGCCCGCATGGGGCCCGTGGACATCATCGAAAAGGGCTGGGACGTGTTTGTGGTGCCCAATCCCTATGTGGAAGGGGATCCGGACCGGAGCTTCGGCGAACCCAATCCACGCAAAATCGATTTCCGCAAGCTGCCTGAAAGGGCGACGATCAAAATTTTCAGCGTATCCGGCGATCTGATCAAGACCATCGGGCACGGTCCGGACGCATACGGGAATCTCTTCGGCAGCGTCAGCTGGGATCAGCGATCCGAGGCGGGCCTGCTCGTGGCGCCCGGGCTGTACCTCTATGTGGTCGAATCGGACGCCGAGAACTCGAAGGGGATGAAGTGGAGCGGGAAGCTCATGATCATCCGTTAAACGGAAAGGGTCGAACCTTGAAAAAGACCGTCTGGATTTTCGTTCTGGCGCTGCTCGGGTCCGGGACAGGCCGGGCCGGTTCCGGATTCAACAAGGCGGGACGAACCGCCCTGCAGTTCCTCAAGATCGGGATCGGCGCGCGTCCTGCGGCGCTCGGGGAAGCCTGCATCGCCAACATGGAGGACGTGACCGCCGTGTTCTGGAATCCGGCCGCGATCACCGGCCTCAAGAGCGGGGAGGCGTCCTTCACCTACACGAAATGGTTCGGCGACCTGCATTTCTCGTCTGGCGCAGTGGGGTGCCGGGCCGGCGGGGCGGGCGTGTTCGCCGTCCATTACGTGGCTCTGGATTACGGGCAGATCCAGGAGGCTCTAGTGTCCGCGCCGGGTGGAGGGGCGGATACACGGACGGGAAACCTGTTCGGTGGAAACGACCTGTCCGTCGGCCTCTCCTATGCGGCGCAATACACGGACAAACTCTCCATCGGCCTGAGCGTCAAATATGTGCGCGAAAAGCTTTTCACCTATGCCTCCTCGACCTGGGCCTTCGACGTCGGCAGCTATTTCAAGACCGGATGGAAGGGCATCCGGCTGGCCATGAGCGCCCAGAACCTGTCCCGACCCGCCCGCTGGATGCAGGGCGGATCCGAGAGCCAGCAGACCTTCGAGCTCCCGATCGTGTTCCGGATCGGATGGTCCATCGATCTGCTGGGCGGGGATGACCTGTTTCTCGGGGGATCGCCCGACCGGCACCGCCTGTCCTTCAACATGGACGCGATACACACCAACGATTACGCGGAACGCCTCCACATGGGTGCGGAGTACACGGCATTCAACCTGTTCATGCTCCGCGCGGGGTACCGTTTCAACCACGAGGAGGGGCGCCTCGGATTCGGGGCCGGCATCCGCATCCGTTCCGGATCGTTGCTGCTCCACCTGGATTACGCATACGTCAATTATGATTTTCTGGATTCACCCCACCGCATCTCCATTTCCGTGCAGTTTTAAAGGATCGCGGGGGAGCCTGACAGGACATTCTGAAAGGATAATGAATGGCGTTCACCGAAAGTCTCGTCAACGGAGAGAAACTGACCAGGGAAAATTTCACCCGGCCGCCTGCCGGCCTGGGCATTCTGCCCTTCTGGTTCTGGAACGGGGAGATGAAGCCCGGGGAAATGGAATGGCAGCTCCGGGAATACAAATCCAAGGGCATCCCGGGCCTTTTCATCCACGGCCGCTTCGGCCTGAAGGTGCCGTACCTTTCCGATGCGTGGATGGACCGCGTCCGCTTCGCCGTCGAGAAGGCGAAGGAGATCGGCATCGACATCTGGATATACGACGAGATGAACTGGCCCAGCGGCACTGCGGAGCGCGCCGTCCCGAAGCGGTTCCCGCATCTGAAGCAGAAATACCTGGAACTGGTCGTTCTGGATGTGGACGGGCCCCTGTTCACCTTCCTGGAGGCCACGGATTCCCGGTACGTGAACACGGGCGATTCCAAGCCGATCGCCGCATTCGGATGCACGGCGGAGGAATGGAGGAGCGGCATCCGCACGCTCATCGATCTCACCCCCAATCTTTCCTTCGACAAGGTGATCCCCTGGGAGGCGCCGCCGGGCAAGTGGAAGCTGCTCTATTTCCTGGAAAAAGAGGCGGATTACTACATCGATGCGTTGGATCCGGAATCCACCCGGCGTTTCATCGAAGCGACGCACGAAAAATACAAGGCGGCCGTTGGCGAAGATTTCGGCGGAGCCGTGCCGGGATTCTACACGGACGAGCCGGCCATGTACTATTACCAGGTCGGGGTGGACAACCACGCGATTCCCTGGTCGAACCGGATGTTCAAGATTTTCCGCGACCGGCGCGGCTACGATCTGAAGCCGCTGCTCCCCGCGCTGTTCGCGGACATGGGGAAGGACACGGCCCGCATTCGCTACGATTTCTGGCGCACGCTGACCGAACAGTATTCTGACTCCTACTACAAGGCCATACGCGATTGGTGCGACCGGAACAAGGTGCTTTTCACCGGACACCTTCTGCTGGAGGAATGGCTGCGCATACACGCTCGCTGCGAGGGCAATCTATTCAAGCATCTGAAGCATCTCCACATCATCGGCGTGGATCACCTGTATCCGAAGATCGGTTCGGACAAGGAGCCGGACCAGCATGTGCCCCTGAAAATCGGGAGCTCAGCCGCGCATCATTTCGGCAGCACCCGCGTGCTCTGCGAATCCATGGGCGGATCCTACTGGGACTGCACCCTGGAGCGCATGAAATGGATGGCCAACTGGGAATATGCGCTCGGCGTGAACCTGTTCAACAACCACGGGTACCACTATTCCGTCGAGGGGGAGCGGAAGCGGGACTGGCCGCCCTCCCAATTCTACCAGCATCCGTGGTGGAAATACTACGAGCATTTTACCTTGTACGCGGCCCGGCTCAGCCACGCGCTTTCCGGAGGCCGCCACGTGGCCAAGATCCTGGTCCTCTATCCCATTCACAGCATCTGGACGAATTACACTCCCCAGCAGCGGAACGCAGTAGGGGATGTGATCGAATCGGAGTTCAATTGGATGACGGACGCGCTCCTCCGCCTGCATTTCGACTTCGATTATGCGGACGAGGATATCCTGGCGGGAGCCGATGTCTCGGGCGGGCGCATCCGGATCGCGGACGAACAGTACGAGCTCCTGATTCTGCCCCCGCTCACGCATATCAAACAATCAGCGTTCGAGGCGATAAGGAAATTCGTCCGTGGAGGCGGAGCCGTGATCGCGGACGCCTTGCTGCCGCACGAAATGCTGGAGGGGAGGCCCGGCGCATCCGCTTCGGTGGAGAAGCTGTTCGGCGTGAAGCCCGAATCGATGATGCGGCATTTTGAGAGGGACTCCGGTTTCAGGGTGACGCAGCCTGCCGCGAAGTCCAGGGTGTTCACGGTCCAGGGCCGGGGATTCGGGCCTGGCGGCCGGAAGGACGCGCTTGACAGGCTCGTGCGCCGCTGCATTGTGCCGGACGTCACGGTCGGGCATGAGGATGTTTTCTACCTTCACAGGATCAAGGACGGCCTGGATCTTTACTTTTTCGCCAATACAACCCAGAAGGATCTGGGGTTCGTGGAGGTCTCATTCGAAAAATCCGGCGCGCCGGAATTATGGGATCCTGCTACGGGCCGGATCTCCCCGCTTTTCATCCGCCGGATGAGAAGCGGCCGCATGACGGCCTGCCTGGAATTTCCGCCCGGCGGGTCCCATATCGTGGCGATAGAGGCAGGACCGGTTCCGCCTTCCATTTCCCGGAGCAATCTGACCATCGAATCGTTCGACGGGAGCACCGTTGTCGGGACGGGCCGGATATCCGGCGCCGATGTGTTCGCGGACATCGCAACGGGCGGGGGAGTGCGCAGGTCGGCCTGCAGGCCCAGGAAAAATTTAAAACCCATACGCCTGGGCCGATCGTTTGATTTTTCAATCGAGGGCGGCAATGCGCTCTGCATTTCCGGATGGAAAATGGCATTGTCGGACGGATCCGGCCTGGAATCCGCGTTCATGGATCCGGCTTTCGACGACAGAGCCTGGCTGACGGTAAGGAATGGCGCCTGGGAGATGCAGCTTCCCAGGGAAAGGGATGCGGAGACATACCCGGTCACGCTGCTTTACAGGACGCGTTTCGAGGTCAGGGACCTGCCCGGGAAGGCCGGTCTTCTGATAGACGGATTCAGCGGAAAACCGTTCAGGCTGTTCATCAACGGGCTTGAATGCCGGGAAGCGGGCAGGAGAAGCAGCCTGGATGCGGAGATCCTGGAAATCGACATTCAGCCTTGTCTCAAAGCCGGATGGAACACGGCCGCGGTCATGCTCACGGCAGCAAAGAGGACGGACGGCATCCTGGATCTCCTGAAAATCACCGGCGATTTCGCGCTTGAAAAGACGGACGGGGGACACCGGATCGTGAGGCGGGATCCGAAGATCAGGACCGGAGACTGGACGCAACAGGGATACCCGTTCTTCTCCGGAACCGGGATATACCGGACCGAGATCGACATCCCCGAAGAATATACATCCGGCAGGCTGTTTCTCGAGGCTGAATGCGGCGAGGATGTGCTCGAAATCAGCCTGAACGGCGGCAGGGGACTCGTCCTGCCCTGGCACCCTTACCGGGCGGACATCACCGCCCTGGTCAGGCCGGGCCGGAATATCCTTGAACTGAAAGTGACGAACACTTCCATCGCGATCCTTGAGGGGATTCAAAAGCCGTCGGGTTTGCTCCGGGAACCGTTCCTGACGCATGAACACCGGTACGAGCTTGCCATCAGGGAGAAGGGGGCAAAATGAAGAAACGGGGCGTGCTGAATCGGGCCGTATCCAGCATCATCGCGTCCATGGGGCACGGCGACAGGCTCGTTATATGCGACAGCGGGCTTCCCATCCCCAAAGGCGCTGAAATCGCCGATCTGGCGTTGACGGTCAACATCCCCCGGTTCATCGACACCCTGAAGGTGGTGGCCGAGGAACTGGAGATCGAGGCTGCGGTTGTAGCTGAGGAGATGGCCGCGTCCGGCAGCTCCCTGTACCGTGAAACACAGTCTCTGCTGCCGAAGGTGCAAATCCGGAAAGTTCCGCATGATGCATTCAAGGAAATGCTCAACAACGGCGGCAATATCGCATTCATCCGGACGGGGGAGGCGACGCCGTACGCGAACATCATTCTGGTTTCCGGCGTCACTTTTACATGAGCCGGCCTGCGGATATACGGCCCTGCATCCGAAGGGAGCCATGCTGCGGGAACAAGCCTGAAGGGTATCCGGTCCGCATCCGAATCTGTCAGCACGTGCGTTCCCCGAGGCTTACACCGGGATTTGACCCGGGTTAAGCGGGTGAATACTCATCTCTTCTTTCTTACAGACCGAAGATCCCCGCTGCGAGCTGCCGCGGAGCTTCAATCCGGCGGAGGGCGCATCCCAGGAGGCTTGCAGATGCAGAGACAGGCGATCACCCTATTTTTATCTTCAAGGGCCGAAGGTCCATTGAAAGCCCAAAGCCGGGGGGCTTCAACTTCGTTCGGAACAACGTGATTTAAAAAAAAGGGAGTCTTTGTATGTGTCGTCGAATGACATCCGCCAGTTGGATCCTGCTGTGTTTCTGTCTTCTCAATGCGGTTTCCGCGCAGCCGGCGAAACGTCCGGTAGAGGCGCTGCTCAGGCCGTCCAACGCGGTTTTTTACCATGTCCCGGTCGGGCTTTGCGAGGATTATCCGGAGGAAACCACTACACTGGAAGGGATACGAAAGGATTTTGAATTTCTGAAGAAATCCGGAATCAGCCTGCTCCGCATTTCCTTCGGGTGGGATGCCATCGAGGAAAAGAAGGACCGATACAACTGGCTGTTCTGGGATGATTTCGTGAAAATGGCGGTGGATGAATACAGGATCACGCTGATCCCCTATGTATGCTACGTCCCCAGGTGGAATTCGACCGGGGCATCGGACACGACCTATTTCTGGAATTATCCTCCTGTCGATTACGACGAGTTCGGCCAATTCATGAAGGATCTGGTGACCCGTTACAGGGACCGAATTCATTCCTGGGAGCTTTGGAACGAACCGGACATCTGGGTGTACTGGCAGGGGACGGCCGAGGCGTTTTCGCGCCTGGTCAAGGCCGGATCCAGGGCGGTTCGCGAGGCGGATCCCGGCGCCCTGATCGTGCTCGGGGGGCTGGCCTACAAACCCGAGTTCCTTCTCGAACTTTTCAGGGATCATGGGGTCAGTCCCCTTGTGGATGTGGTGAACATACACAACTATTACGAAACCTGGCACCGGTATCCCGTTGAAAAACTGTCCGATCATATCCAGGAAATCCATGAAATCGTCAGCCAATACGGAAACGGCCAGTCCATCTGGATGGCCGAGGTGGGTTACAGCACCTACCGGCAGGGCGGCTGGGTTTCGGACAGTTATCAGCCTTATTTCGATTATGAGCATACACCGGATTACCAGGCCGTGGATCTTTTCAAGCGGCTGGCAATCGCGCTCTCCACGGAGCGGCTGGCGGCCATCGCCTGGTACGAATTAAAGGATCTCCCGTCCGGGGAGAAGGTGATTGGAGACATCAACAACCGGAATCTGGGGGTCGCTTTTGCGGATCACAGCCCCAAGCCGGCGCAAAAAGCGATCATGTTCTTCAACGAACTTTTCTCGCAGAAGGTCCGCTGCATCGACGGCAGCGTCACGGTGTCGCGTGCCATCGGTTCGGACAGCGAGGTTCACTGCTTCGAGAAAGAGGACGGCGGTGTGATCGTGACCGCTTGGCTCAGGACGCGCGTTTTCGGGCAGAGGGAAAATGATTTTTCCGGGGATGCGGCGGACTTGAGGAAGGAAAAGATCCGTATCGAATTGCCCGGGAAATACACCGGGCCTGCCGTTGTTCATCAGGCAGCCGATGATGAGAGAGGCCGATTCCCGATCAAACATAAAAAAGGCGTCTCCATCCTGGAAAACCTGGAGCTCGCCGGAGGAAAAATAGCGATCTTGGAAATTTCAAAATAACAGGGGATTCCCATGGCCGTGAAACCGAAGAAGCTGTCGCAGGAATCATTTTCCAGATACGGAAAGGCAGTCACCAGGCCCCAGGGGCCTCCTGCATCCCACGACGCCACCTATCAATTCTGGCCCATGCTGGCATCCTACTGCGTGTCCGGAGAAGAGGAAATCGGCATCTGCAAGGTGTTCAGGCAATCTTCCCCTGTGGTCACCTGCGTGGAGAGGCATCTGACCACGCCTGAAATCCTCATCCCGATCGATGCGCCTTTCATTCTGCCGCTCCTGCCGGACGGAAGTCCGGACAAGGAGATGGAGGCTTTCCTGGTTGATATCGGCGAAGCAGTGGTGATCGATCCGGGAGTGTGGCATGCGGCAGGGATCCCGGCGGGCAGGCCGGAATCCTTCTACTTCGTTCTGTTCAGGAGTCATACGCCGCAGGAAGACGTGGAGAAGAAAACTTTATCGCCTGTCCTCATCCGGACCGAAGGGACCGGTCTTTGAGAGCCCTGTCATGAACGGGATGACCCTGCACGCAAAAAGACTCAGACTCGCATTCGGCGATTCTCCGGGCCGGATCGAATCCCTGTTCCATGCGGATACCGGCGGTATCCTGTGCGGCCCCGGGATGCAGTCCCTTCTCATCCGGCATCCGGATGCGGTGTCCGAGCCCGTTCTCCTGAAGAGGACGCATTTCACGCAATCCGGCACCAACCAGGCGCGCATGCTGTTCGAAGGCGATGAACATCATGCAGCCGCAGAACTGCTCATCCGGGAGTCCGAAGAAGGGATGCGGTTTCAACTCAAAGCGGAGTCCCGGAAACCGATTTGGCTGGTCGAGTGGAAACTCTCGGGATTGAACCTGGACCGTTTCATCGTGCCTGCGCTGGGCGGGCAGTCCGTTGACTGCGCGTCCATGCCTCCGGAAACGGTTCTGTCCTACAAATACCCGTTCTGGTGGAACGCGCAATTCGTCATAGGAGAGAGGGGGAGTGGCGGGGTCTGGTTCAGGTGCATGGACGAGGGGCCCGGATTGAAACTCCTGAGGATCGGGAAGGAAAACGGTGGCTGTTCGGTCACATTGGGATTCGAGACGGATGCGCCCCTGGCCGTGAAACCCCTTGAGGCCGTCTGGTTCATGGACGGATACGGCGGAGACTGGAAGAACCCGGTCGATTCCCACAGGCGATGGATGGAAAAAGCCTTCGGCCCCGCTCCGCTGGAAGAAAACAGCTTTTTCCCCTCATGGGCGCGCCGGATCGATTCGGTGCTCGAAATCTGGGGGGCCCGGAAGGAAAGCCCGGTCCCTCCGCATACATTCGACCAGATGATCGTGCGGCTTCAGGAATGGAAGAACCTGCACGCTCCGGAACGCACACTGGTTTATCTGCCCGGTTTCGCAGAGCACGGCATCGATTCGAATGCCCCTGACTACAATCCGAGCCCCGAACTCGGAGGGGAGTCCAAATTCCGCACCCTGGTCGATGCAGCGCACGGCCTCGGCTACCGGGTGATGGTGCACACCAATGTGCTTGCCATGACCTTCACGCATCCCCTGTTCACCGCATTCAGGAAACACCAGGTCGTGGATCCGTTCGGCCGGCCGCAGGGCTGGGGGCTGGACATAGACGGCGACTGGCTCGCGGAACCCTATTTCGCGTACATCAATCCGGGCGCGTCCGAATGGGGAGACCTGATGGAAAGCGTGATCGGAGGCCTGGTGCGGAAGTTCGGAATAGACGGCGTTTTCCTGGACCAGACGCTGCTGGCCTTCAACGCCGGCAACGGACCCAATTTTGTGAGGGGCATGCGGGAACATATCCTCCGCCTGCAGCATGCTTTTCCGGGCATCCTTTTCGCCGGGGAAGGCATGCATGAACAGGTTTTGAAGGCTCTGCCCATGGCCCAGATCCACGGAATAGACAGTCTGCTTGATACGCACGGCATGGAAGGACAGATGTTCTGGCGGCGGGTTCATCCGGTTTCGGCTCATCTGTTCGGCAGGTACGTCCGCTTCACCGCCCATCTTCTGACCCGGCATCCCACGCATCCCCTGTTCGAACTCCAGCAGCGGGCTTATGACGAACTCGGGGTGATCCCGGCGATGTGCCTGTACAACCATGACCAGGCAATGGACATTCCGGAGCTGCGCCGCATCCTGCGGACCTGTCGCTCCCGTCAGCCTTAAGAAAACCGCCGGCTTCTCCGGCAGCCAAACGGAGACATGAAAAAATGAAGATCGGATTTCTCACTGCATGCCTGCCCGACATGGGATTGACAGATCTGGCCGGTTGGGCCTCTCAAGCGGGATTCAAAGCCCTGGAACTGGCAGCCTGGCCGGTCCAATCGGACAGGGACTACAAATCCATGCAGATCGATGCGGCTCATTTCACGAAGGAGGACGCCGAACGCGTCCGTGGCCTGATGGAATCGCAGGGGATGAGCGTGTCCGCGCTCGCCTATTATGACAACAACCTGCACCCGGACCTGAAACTCAGGGAGGCTTATCTGGAGCATCTCCGGAAAGTCATCCATTCAGCTGCATTGCTGAAAGTCGATCGGGTCGGGACGTTCGTCGGCGGCAGGCCGGACCGGACGCCGACCGAGAATGTCAAGGAAATCGGCGTAGTGTTCCGGGAAATCGTCCGTTTTGCGGAGGATCAGGGCGTGAAGGTCATGATTGAGAACTGTCCCATGGAGCACTGGGTGAAATTCGGCACTCCGGGGAATTTTGCCTTTTCCCCCGAGTTGTGGGAGGTCCTGTTCAACGAGGTCAAGAGCGATTCCTTCGGTTTGAACCTGGACCCCTCCCATCTGTTCTGGCTCGGCATCGACAGCACGGCTGCGGTGAAGGATTTCGCGCCCAAAATCTTCCATGTCCATGCGAAGGACACGGAGATCCTCCAGGACGGCAAGAGGAAATACGGAATTTTCGGGAGGCAGGTGGATCCGGTTCCTTGGAAATCAGGATGGTGGCGCTACCGGATACCGGGTCTGGGGGAGATAGACTGGCGCAGGTTCATCGACGCTCTGCGCGATTGCGGGTACAGCGGCGTTATCTCGATCGAACATGAAGACCCGGTTTGGGAAGGCAGCGAGGAGAAGATCAAAAAAGGCCTTGAGCTGGGGCTGGGCCATCTGTCAAAAATTCTGTCAGCGAGTTGAGGAGGCTGCATTGAACCGGAAATCCGCCCTTCCGTATTTTCCGTTCGGTGTTCAATATTACAGGGCGCCGTCTCCGCATCCGGAGGATTGGGAAAACGATCTCGGCCGCATCGCGTCGCTGGGATTCACCCATGTCAAGTTCTGGATTCAGTGGCGCTGGAATCATCCGGCGGAAGACCGGTTTTATTTCGACGACATCGACCGTTTGATGGATCTGGCGGAGAAGAACAGGCTCGGGGTCATGTTGAACACCGTTTTCGATGTAGCGCCGGCCTGGATTTATACCCAATTTTCGGACGCCTCCATGATCACGCTCGGGGGAAGGCCCGTGGGCCCGCAGACGCAGCCGCACAGGCAGATCGGCGGACTCGGGTACTGCCTCAGCCACCCGGGGATCGGGGAGCATTTTTTCCGTTTCCTCCGCGAGGCGGTGCGGCGGTACACGCATCATCCGGCTCTCTCCGTTTGGAATGTGGGCAGCGAGCCGGAGCTCACCAGCAGCATGGCTGAATGGCGGCTCTGGGCGGACGATGCGGGGAAAATGGATGACATGCTGTGCTACTGCGACCATTGCCGGGACCGCTTCCGGAAATGGCTTGAAAACAAATACGGCGACATCGGCAGGTTGAACGCGGCATGGAACAGAAACTACGCCGGCTTCGAAGATGCCGAGCTGCCCAGAACCCGCAATACGTTCAACGACATGGTTGACTGGCGCATGTTCTTTGTCCATGTGCTCGGGGAGAATGTGAGGCGCAGGTTCGAGGTCGCGGAGGAGGAGGATCAGAAAAGGCATCCATTGATGTGCCATCATGTGTTCATCCAAGGATTCCCCGTCACCTCCACGGCGAACGATCCCTGGAACGTGGGGCGTTTCGGAGACCTGCACGGCATCACGCAGATGGACGAGCCTATGATGATCGACGTGGTGCGTTCCTGCGCCGGGGGGAAGCCGGTCATTTCCGCGGAGATGCTGATGCTGCCCGGATACACGCTGGATTATCCGGCCCCCATAAACGGGAACGATGTCAAGCGTTTCGTCTTCTCCGGCCTGGCCGGAAACCTCAAGGGATTCCTGTTCTGGCAGTACAGGCCCGAGATACTGGGCCGTGAGGCGCCGGCCTGGGGCCTCACCCGCCTTGACGGATCCGCAACGCCCTGGCTCGAATCGTTCGCATCCGTCGGAAAGGCCCTGGCGAAGCAGGCCGGTTTTTTGCTGGAATCCTCGCCTCCGGATGCCGAGATCGCCCTGCTCTACCATCCGGAGAACCAGATTTTCGCATGGGCCGCCACGGGGAAAGAGAAGAACGCCACGGATTCCATTCTCGGAATTCACAAGGCTCTTTATGAAAACAATTTCCGGATCGACGTGGTTCATCCTGCCGATGTGGCGCGCCATGCGCTGAAAAGATACAAGGTGCTTTTCATCCCGTTCCCTTACTGGCTCGGCGAAGCCGTGTGTAGCGCCATTGAGTACTGGATCCGGGAGGGCGGCGTCCTCATTTCAGAAAGTCATTTTTCAGCCTGGAACGTGGAACGCGGCCACCATGAAAAGACCGTCCCCGGATACGGATTTGACAGGATTTTCCAGGCAAGGCAGGAACGGGTGGTCCCGGTGGGAAAGGATTGTTACGCGGAAATCAGGCCTGTCGCAGAAATGCCCTTCCTCGCCGAAGGCGATGTGATCCGGGGAGCCCTGGCGAAGGAGATCCTCGTTCCGGACGGGGCGGAGGTCCTGGCCCGCTTCGACACGGGCGAAGCTGCTGCAACACTGGCGGCTTATGGAAAAGGCAAGGCTGTGCTGATCGGTTCCTTCATCGGGCTGCCGGTGCAGAGAAACGGGATGAAGTCCAATGCCGGATTCATCGCAGGTCTTGTGGAAATGACCGCTTCCATCAGGCGGCCTCATGTTGCAGGCGGCAGGATACGGGTGGATTTCCTGACCGGGAAAAACGACCGGATCATGGTGATTGCCCGGAACCTGGATCTTGAACCCGCGGACGCTTCCGTTTCCCTCCCGGTCGTAAAAACCAGCGTACTCAGGGAGCTGTTTTCAAATGAAAACGCAACCTTGAAACAAACGCCGGACGGATCCGCATTCACCGTTCATCTCGATCCGAAAGAGACCCGGGTATATATGGATTAACCTCCGGACCATCCTTTCAACGCAGTCAGGATGTGTTCGGAGGAACTTGACCTGCCGACTCGTCTTTTCGGAGCACGGATTGCGGGCAGGTCCGAGTGTCCGTCCATCTTCATACTCCCGGACCGGCCTTCTGCTCCGTGGGCCGTATGGGATTCGAGGTGAAGGAAAGGATCGCTTGATGAGAAAAAGCAACCTTCTGCGTATCTTTGCATACCTGACCTTATTCTGCGTTTCGGGCGCCGTTCCGATACTGGCGCAGCCTGAAGCCCGGGAACCAGCCTCCGCATCGGGCAATCCTCCTCCTGATGCGCGGTTCAAGGCGGACGTCCTTCTCGTGCTCGCGCATCCGGACGATGAAACCGCGATCGGCAGCCGGCTGGCCGAAATGGTTTTCGACCAGGATAAAAAAATCGCGGCCCTGTACACGAACCGGGGCAACGGCGGCGGTAATTCGATCGGAAACGAGCAATCGTCCGCCATGGGGCTCATGCGTGAGATAGAAGCCAGGGAGGCGCTCGGGCGTTTCGGCATCCGGAATGTCTGGTTCCTGGACGGGTCCGACACGCCCGGCCAGGATGTATTCCGGTCGCTCAACGGAGTGGGGCACGGAACCGCCCTGGAGCAGGTCGTGCGCATCATCCGCCTCACCAGGCCGGATGTCCTGATCACCTGGCTCCCCCATTACGCAATCGGGGAGAATCATGGGGATCATCAGGCCGCAGGCGTCATCGCGGTCGAGGCATTCGACCTGGCCGGCGATCCGACCGTTTTTCCCGTGCAGGTTCTTCCCCCGCGCGAACGCAGCGACATCGACAACATCAACGAGGGGCTGCATCCCTGGCAGCCGAAGAAACTCTATTTTTTCTCCGATGCCTCCCATCCGCTTCCTGCGCCGGGCCCGGACTTCGACATCACCGGCAACTCGCCGTCCAGAATATCGCCCTATTACAGGCTGGCAGCGGAGCTGCACCTCTCCCATCTCACCCAATCGGAGGTGTCCAGGATCGCGGCCGACGCTCTGGAAAGCGGGGATTTTGGAAAATTCATCGAATGGCTCAGGCCTTTCCGCCTCATTTTCGGAAAGGCCCTCGTGGCCTGCAATCCTTCAGGACCCGTATTCGAAGGAGTCCCAGAAGGGAGAATCCCTTTTTCCCGGCCACCCGGCTACCGGGAGGAGACGCGGGCTGCAGGCCTTTCATTCGAATTCGGAGGCGTTTTCTCTTTTTACAGGGACTTCCGTAAGGCGCACGGCATCGAATCCGCGGGCATTGCCACTTTTCCGGAAGTGGGCATAGCCAGGGGGGATTATCTTCATGTCCCCCTGCTGATTCACAACCACACGCCCGGGCGGCTGCTTGCAGCCGTGCGTTCCATTCTGCCCGCAGATTGGGAGGAATACGCAGGCCCCGGGCTTTACAGCCTCGAACCCGGCGAGACCAGACCAGTTCAATGCGCCCTGAAGGCGCCGTGGGATGAATCCGTTTCCCTGCCGGAATTGAAATGGAAAGCAGTCTGTGGGGATGAGGAGATCGGAACCCTTGTTTTGAAAGTCAGACTGAGCGAGTGGACATTGCCCCAATGAGCGAGGGTATCGCACGGCATGCACAGGTGAGGCAGGCTAATCGTGCATGCGGCCGCAGGACGCTGCACGGGTGTGGAAGCTGAGATCCGCCCGGACGAGGTGATCTCAGACAACGGCCGTGAAATACGTGTCCGGCGGAAGCCTGAAAATCAATCGGTGCAGGAGGATTTGTGAAAAGGAGGGAATTTGTGATGAATACCATGGCCGGCGGGGCGGGATCCCTGATTTTCCCCCATCTGGCCCACTCGTCCAGGGGCCCGGTTTCATCCGGGCAAACGACTGGAGCCGGGGAACTCGTTTTCCGCCCCTTTTTCGTGCAGAGGGGAAGAGGGCCGCATCTCCTCGACTGGACCTATCTCTCGGATGAACAGGGCGATTCGTTCCGGTCGTCCGTGACCGCTTCCAGGGAGGGGATACGGATTTCCGATGCAGCAGGGAAAAAACGCTTCGCCGTCAATGTGCGGTGGAATGTGGAGGATTTCGGCTACATTTACATCACAGCGGACAACGGCGGAGCGTGCTACGAGCTCCCCGCTTCCGGGAAAACGGCAGTCCTGAACCTGAATTTCGAGCTTGCGAAAAGCCGGGTCATCCGGAACCGGAAAAGGACGGATCTGCATGAGAAATCCGGATGGAAGCCGTCTCATGCAACCAGGGGGCTGCTCTCCATCTCCGAGAGCTATTACAGGGACGCGGAGAAATCCCTGCAGGACGGTGAAAAGAGCGGCGGGCTTTCCCAGCAGGCGCTTCTCCATGCCATGAGGGCATCCGAGGCGATTGAACTCGAGAAGGCGGAATGGGACATCCGAAGGGACGGAGCCAGACCGGGTTTCTTCACGGGTTGCGACGCGCGGGGCTATTTCCAGATGGACGTGGAGCGGTTCCTTTCTCTTTTTCCGGAACTTTTCAATTACGCCACCATCACCCATTATCTGGTCAGCGGTGTATTCGAGGACTTTGAACCTGAAGAGGGTCGGAAGCAATTCGCGCTGCGCGATGCCCTTTTCCGGGAGCTCCTGGCCCGGGGCATCCCTGTGGAGGGGAGGCCGCTCTGGTGGTCCTACAAGACGACCACCCCGGACTGGCTGAGAAGGAAATCCTACGATGAAGTGCGCCGCTATGTCGAGAAGCATGTGCGCGAAGTCGTGGGCCATTACGGGGAGGAGATGTTCGCCTGGGAGGTGGTCAACGAGTTCCATGACTGGGCGAATGAATGCAGGCTCACGCCCGAGCAGACCATCGAGGTCACGCGGCTGGCATGCGACACGGCGCGTTCCGTGGCGCCGAAGGTGAAGCTGCTGATCAACAACTGCGCGCCGTTCGCGGAGTATGTGCAGCTCGGAAAATGGACGGAGCTGGACGCGCTCTACCCCCAGCGGACGCCCCATCAGTTCGTCCGGCAGCTCCAGGAGGCGGGGGTGGAGTTCGACATCACAGGTGTTCAGATGTACTTCCCCTACCGGGACCTCTCCGACACCATTCTGCTGATCGACCGGTTCACGGACATCGGCAAGCCGGTCCATCTCACGGAGGTCGGGACCTCTTCCGGTCCGTCCGTGGATTCGATCCACTCCGGCAAGCTCGGATTTCCGGGCGAGCCGTACGCCTGGCACCGTCCCTGGGATGAGGAACTGCAGGCGGACTGGATGCAGGGCCTGTACACCCTGGCCTACAGCAGAAAATCGATCGAAGCGGTGAACTGGTATGACTTCGTGGATCCCCATTCCTGGATCCCCAACGGGGGATTTCTGAGATCGCCGAAATGCGAGAAAAAGGCGGTTTGGGACAGGCTGCTCCGCCTCAAGGAAAACTGGACAAAAGGCCGTTCATGAGCGGAATGACAAGGAGGCGTTTCCTGGGCGCAGGGGCGCTTGGGGCTGTTGCTGCGGCCCTGGGAAATCCGTACCCGGTTTTTCCGCAGGGAAAAACCAAGACGGACAGGATATTCAGGATGTTCCCCCATCCTTCCATGCCCGGGCCTTCCCTGGTTTACGCTGCGGACGAGCCGGGCGATCCTTTTCCCTCCTCCATTTCCTTGCGCAGGGAGGGTATCGTCGTGCCTGCGGATTTCGGGAACCGGAGGTTCAGCGTGAACCTCCGTTGGCTTGTGGAGGGTTTCGGATATGTCTGGCTTTCCGCGGACAACGGCGGGAATCATTACAGCCTGGCCGATTTCCCGAAAGACGGCCCGCTGGTCCTGAATCAGGAATTCGCCCGGAGCCGCATCGTGCGGAACCGTAATGTGCTGGGCCGTTACAGGAAGGCGGGTGGCCGGTTCTCGAGTGAAATACAGGGGCTTGTCGACCTTTCCGAGCAGCTTTTCGAGGATTCTTCCGGGGCCGGAGATGAGGAGAAGGCCGCGCGGCTCGCGGACAGGGCGCTTCTGTACGCCCTCTCGGCAGGTGAGAAAATCGAGATGGAAAAGGCACGGCAGGACATTCTCCGGCACGGGCATCCGGGAGGGATGAAGTTCGGATGCGAATCCAGGCAGTACGTCTGGGCGAAATCCGAGGAATTCACGAAGCGTTTTGCGGAGCTGTTCAATTTCGCAACGGTCACCCATTACGTTTGGGACACATGGTACGAGCTCTTTGAGCCGTCCGAGGGCCGTTACAACTGGGGCATCAAGGACAACATCGTGAACTGGCTGACGGAACGCGGAATTGCCGTTGAGGGTAGGCCTCTTTTCTGGTTCCACCCGAGCGTGACCCCGGACTGGCTCAAGGAGAAATCCTTCGACGGACTCAAGCGCTATGTCGAGAAGCACACGCACGACCTGGTTGCGCATTACGGGGACCGGGTGTCCGAATGGGAGGTGGTCAACGAATACCACGACTGGGCCAACATCCACAACCACAACCCGGAGCAGATCACAGAAATCGTCAGGCTCGCCTGCGACAAGACGCGGGAGACCGGCCCCGCGGTGACGCGCATCATCAACAACTGCTGTCCCTGGGCGGAATACGCGGCCAGGGGGCGCATGGCCAGGATGGACGCGACCAGGCCGCTCCGGTCCCCCAGGCGTTTCATGCAGGAGCTGATCGAAGCGGGCGTGGATTTCGAGGTTCTCGGCTTGCAGGTCTATTTCCCTCAGAGGGACCTGTCGGACATCGTCCGCCTGATCGAGCGTTTCGAAGCGCTCGGCAAACCCCTTTACATCACCGAGACAGGGGCCACATCCGGGCCGACGGCACAAACCGTGCTGTCCGGCCGCATGCAGATCCTCCCGTCGCCTTTCGATTGGCATCGCGCATGGGATCAGG
>JAFGEX010000108.1 GCA_016931355.1 bacterium | reverse complement strand
CCGGCACCACGCGGGATGCCGTGGACATCCGGATCGTGCGGGACGGCCAGGCCGTGGTCCTGGTGGACACGGCTGGCATGCGGAAAAGAAGCCGCATCACCGAGAATGTCGAATACTACAGCAATCTCAGGACCATCCGGGCAGTGGAGCAATGCGATACGGCCTGCGTCTTCATCGACGCATCCGAAGGATTGACCCATCAGGACATGGCCGTGGTTCAGCATGTTATGGACGCACGCAAGGGACTGGTCATTGCGGCGAACAAATGGGATCTCGTGCAGCCGGACCGGGATCAGAGAACCCTTTTCGAAGAGAGCCTTGTTCGCCTGAACGGACTGGAATTCGTGCCTATTGTGCGCCTTTCCAGCAGGAGCGGATGGCATGTCCCGGATCTCCTCAAGAGGGCGCTCCGGATTTCCCGGGAGAGGGCGAAACGGATTTCAGCGCCCGTGCTCAACCGCTTCTTGGAAAACCTGAACCGGAAGCAGCAGCCCCCTTCAGCAGGGGGAAAACTGATCCGCATCCACTTTGCGGCCCAGGTGAACGTCAAGCCCCCCACGTTCGCCTTTTTCGTGAATCATCCCCGTCTCCTGAAGGAGAATTACAAGCGCTTTCTGGAAGCCGGCCTGCGGGAGGCATTCGGATTCCAGGGAGTGCCCCTGTCCCTGGTTTTCAAACAGAAATGAAAGGCCGCTTTTGAATCAGACATCGAACGCATTCCCCGCGTCCTGCCGCAGGGTAAACGAGCGAATCCCAAAGTCTTTTTCCACATCGGCCGGAGATTCACCTCCGCCTGCGTTGCGGATTTTCATTCGGTCCGGTTTCACAGCCCTGCTCCTGTGTTTGCCGTTCATCCAGCTGATGCCGCCTGCAGCCGCATCCGTGCCGAATGCAGGAGCGTCGCCGGATGGTTTGTTCTCCATGGAAGCCTGCCTGCTGGAAGCGCAGCGCATCCTCTCAAACACCCATCCGGGCGAGACGAATCCGGATTCGGTTCAGAAATGCGGATTCCGGTTGATGTCTGAGATCCGGAGGAACCGGCGCCGGTTCTCGCCTGAACAGGTGAAGTTGCTCGAGTCCCTGCTGTACAGGCCGCAGTCACAGGCGGCCCTGACCAGCCCGGCAGGCTGGTTCAAGGTCCACTACGATACAACGGGCCAGAGCGCCCCCTCTCTGCAGGATGAAGACCATTCCGGCCTGCCCGATTACGTGGAAGCCGCTGCGCAATATGCCGATTATGTTTACGGCCGCATGGTCCTGGATATGGGCTTTCGTGCCCCTCCTTCCGACCATACGGAGGGGGATGAATACGATATCTACATCCGGAACATCTCCGGGTATTACGGATGGACCAATCCGGAATCGCCCGCAGGGGACGAACGGTACACCTCCTACATCGAAGTGGACAACGATTACAGCAGCACCAAGACCAAGGGACTGGACGGCCTCGCTGTGACTCTGGCCCATGAATTCTTCCATGCCGTGCAGCTCGGGTACAACGCCCGGGATAATGACGGCCGGGGTTCCTTTGACGATGCCTTCCTCATGGAGGCCGGATCCACTTGGATGGAGGACGCACTTTTCGATTCCGTCAATGATTATTACAATTATCTGGGGCGGTTTTTCGAGCGCAACAACATCCGTTTCGACCATGCGGACGGATGGCGCGAGTACGGGCTCTGCCTCTGGTTTCACTATCTGACAGAGCGGTACAGGGATCAGTTCCAGTTGGGCGGGATCGTGCGCGCCATCTGGGAGGAAATCCCCGAGTACGAAGCCATACTCGCCATTGACGTGGCCCTGCACAAGCTCGGCAGCTCTTTTTCGGAGGAGTTGGCTGTTTTCTACGCCTGGAACACCATGACGGGCGGCCGGGCCGACACATCGGCGGCTTACCCGGAAGGTACTTTCTATCCGGATCTCTATCTGGACGGGCAATTTACCTGGTCCAGGGATACGACGGTCACGGATTCCCTGTTTCCGACAGCCTGCCGGTATTATGGCTTCCAGACAGGACAGGACGAGGACTTTGTGCTTGTTCCGGTCAACGTGCACTCCTATCTCGACGAAGCGGAATCCCGTTTCACAATGGCGGCTGTGCAGGAACCGGGCTCCGGCGGACGTTACACGGGAATCAAGACCGGCGTCTTTGCAGGCCTGGCTGCGGAAGAACCGGATCTGTGGGAATGCAGCTGCGTTGTGAGAAAACCCGGCGAGCCCGCGGAAATCCTCACAATCAGTCGTTTTTCGAGCGGACAGGAGGGGCCGGATCATGCGGAAGTTCCTGCAGGGTATCCCAATCCTTTCTTCCTGCGCAGGCATGGGGCTGTCCGCCTGCCTTTTCGTCTGGAAAACGCGGCTGTCGTCCGCCTGATCATTGCCGATGCGGCCGGTTTTGTGATATGGGAAAACCAGGCCTATTTCCAGGGCGGCAATCAGGAATGGACCTGGAACGGCAGGGACGAGGGCGGGGCCGAGGTACCGACCGGCGTGTATCTGTATGCGGTCGTGGCGGACGGAGCGGTCGTGCGCAGGGAAAAGATCGCCGTGATCCGATGAAACATCTTGATTTTTGATCCAGAAATGTTTATTTTACCACGCTTTTTGGGGCTGTAGCTCAGCTGGGAGAGCGCATGACTGGCAGTCATGAGGTCGACGGTTCGATCCCGTTCAGCTCCACGTCTCTTATCAACCTGTAATGCACGGCCTGATCGGCGTTACAGGTTTTTTTATGCCGCCGCGCACCGCTGAATGGAGTTCGATGAAAATATCAGGTCAAAAAGCATCCTGCCGGAAGATCGGCGTGACAGGCGGCACGGGAACGGGAAAATCCGTTTTCAGCCGGGAATTCGGCCGCATGGGCGCCTGCGTCATTGACGCGGATGCCGTGGCCAGGGAATTAACGGACCAGGATGAAGGAATCCGCAGGAAACTCATCCGGACATTCGGCTTGGAGATGTTCGACCGCGGTGGCCGGCTGAAAAGAACAGCCCTGGCGGACCGGGTTTTTTCGGATCAAAAGGAACTGGAAAAGCTGAACCGTATCCTCTGGCCGCCTCTCAAGAAGGTGTTGCGGCAAAAAATGGCCGGATGCCTGGCCGAAGACCCGGAGCGCCCGGTGGTGGTGGATGCGGCCATCCTGTTCGACGCAGGCATGGCGCCCTGGTTCGACCATGTTTTCGTGATCGAATCCACACTTTCAAAACGCATTTCAAGGCTTATGGAATGCCGGAACTGGACCAGGGAACAGGCCATGAAGAGGATACTCGGGCAGCCGCGATGGGGGAGCAGCGACCCGGTTCTGCCGCGGCGCGGTGTTCCCTCCGTCATCCGGATCAGAAATTCCGGGTCCGAGCCTGAATGGAAGGTCCGGGCACGGTCCTGGTACAGGAAATGTATAATGTTTGCCTGAAGGAAAAAGACTTGCATTTTTTCCGAAAACCATTAGATTGTAGGAGGAACAATTTAATCCGTAAACGGGCCATCCTTTATGGGGAACGGCCCGAGCCGGATTGATGTGAACGAGGCCATGATCTCCAAGCCAGACGAACGCCTATTTCAACGCCCCATCCTTTTCAGCATCCGTCTATTTATTCCCGAAATTGTTTCGTATATTTTTCGCTTCAAAATACAGGGAAGCTCCCTTCCCGAGCAGCCCATTCAACCGGCATGCCTGTGTCCGGACGGAGGCTTATGTACGGCGTAATCATGGCAGGCGGTTCAGGGACGAGATTCTGGCCGCGCAGCAGGTCTGATCGGGCGAAGCAATTTCTGTCTCTGTACGGGAAACATTCGCTGATACAGTCCACGTTGCTTCGTTTTTCGCATCTGGTGCCCTGGGACCGCATTTATATCGTCTCGAACCGCGCCCAAAAAAAAATGGTTACCGAGCACTGTTTGAATGTCCCGCGGGACAATCTTCTGTTCGAGCCGCTGAGCAAGAATACGGCCGTGTGCATCGGCCTGGCAGCGGTCCATATTCTCGAAAACGATCCGGACGCCGTTCTCGCGGTTTCACCCTCGGATCATCTGGTCCTGGACAAGAAAAAATTCAAGGATACGATCACAGCCGCCGCTCATTTCGCGGAGGAAAGCCGGAGCCTGGTCACCATCGGCATCCTGCCTTCCCGTCCGGCCACAGGGTACGGCTATATTCAGACCGGAGAAGAAATCGCATACCGTTCATCCGTGCAGGTTTTCCGGGTGAAGACTTTTGCGGAGAAACCCAACCTGGCCACAGCGGAAATGTTTTTGAAAAGCGGCGATTTCCTGTGGAACAGCGGCATCTTCGTGTTCCGGGCCGACGTGTACCTGGCCGCCCTGGAGGAGCATCTTCCGGACACGCATGACGGATTGCGGAAGATACAGGCGGCCATCGGATCCGTACGCTACGAGGATGTGCTCCAGCGCGTTTACCGGCAGATCAGGGGTGTTTCGGTCGATTACGGCGTCATGGAGCATGCCCGGTCCGTGCTGACGGTCCGGGGAAATTTCCTCTGGAACGATCTGGGGAGCTGGGAGCAGGTCTATCTCCTCGGCAAAAAGGACAAGGACGGCAATTCGGCGCACGGCAACGCCGTGTTTGTGAACAGCCGCAACGCCTACGTCTATTCGTCGAAGGGCGTTGTGGGGATCGTCGGTTTGGAGGATGTCGTCGTGATCCAGGACGGCGGGGCCGTCCTGGTTTGCAAACGGGAAGAGGCCGAGAATGTGAAATTGCTCGTGGAAAAGATGAAGCGGGCGAACATGGAAAAATATCTTTAGGGGGGAGGGGAGACGGAATGAATCAGCGAGAGAGGGCCGGTGTTTTTCAGCAGGAATTTTTCATGTCGGCGTTGAAGTCGAAAACCAAGCCGGATGTTCTGGAGGAGATGGTGGAAGTCCTCGTGCGTACGGGAAGGGTCAAGAACAAGCGAATCGTCCTGGAAGCCATTCAGCAGCGCGAGGTGCTGGGCAGCACCGGCATCGGAAAGGAAGTGGCGATCCCCCACTGCCGGACCCTGGCTGTTTCCAGCCTGTGCGTGGTGTTCGGCAGATCCAAAAAAGGGATCGCCTACGGCTCTATTGATAAGAAACCGGTCAAACTCCTGTTCCTGGTCGTCGGACCGCCCATCGAGAAGACGAATCAGTATCTGCCGCTGCTCGGGAGATTATGCGAACGACTTCACCATGCCAAGACACGCAACCGCCTCCTCGAGGCAGAGGATTACAAAAGTTTCCTGGAGATCATGGAAGGAGGGGAATAAAATTGGGACGCAGTCAAATTGAACTGCTGGTCATTTACCAGGATATTCACCTGATGCTGCAGGACACCGAGAAGGAGGAGGCGAACATCGGTTTCTCCATGGAAGGGAAGGAAAAACTGCTGCAGGCGAAAAAGGAGATGGAAAAAAACATCGACATCCGATTCCTTTCGGCCTACAAGCGGCTGGCCACCCGTTTCAAACATCCCATTGTTCCGGTTCAGGACGGGACATGCCTCGGATGCTTTGCCAAGCTTCCCACCTCTTTTTCCGCCCGCGGCAGGGCGGACCAGACCATTTTCACATGCGAACAGTGCGGCCGCATGCTGTACTGGGTGGAATAAACGGGCCTTTTCATTTCAACAGCAACGCCTTCCCGGAACGCCGGACCGCAGGCGTGGCGGTTCGCACGTCGTACAGATAAATTCCGGCGGGGCAATCGCCGGCCTGCCAGTGAAACCTGTGCCGTCCAGCCTTCAGGGGCCCGTTCCAGATCCGGGTAATATGACGCCCGTTCGCATCGTAAACATCGATTCTGACCTCATTTCCCGCTGACAGATCAACCCCAAAATCCAACGTTGGATTGAACGGATTCGGGTAGGGGAGTAGAATTTCCGTTGTTTCTGGGAGTCTCCCGCCCGTCTCATGACCGCTGGTCGCGACGATCAGCCTCAAGGTGTCCGATGCGGACTGACCCAGCGGATTGGCCACTGTGAACACGATGCGGACGTCCTGCGTCATGTTCAGGACCTGCAGCGTTGCCGTGCGGCCGCGTTCATTGATATCCACATCCACGCCGGAAATGGGTGGAAACACGGAATAGGCCCACACGAGCACCGAATCCGGGAAACCGGGATCCGAAGCCTGATCATCCAGGCTGAACTGCCAGCGCAGGGTCTCATGGGCCGGAACAGTCAGGGTTGGAAAACGGATATCGAACGCGGGGCCCGGATTGCCCTTCAGAACGCGGAGGATGACGCGCAGGGTGTCCGATGCAAGACCGTCGGAAGCGATCAGCAGGAATGCGGAGCCGTCCGCGTTTTCCGGCGGTATGCCGGTCAACCGGGTCCCGGATACGGTCAGCCAGGGCGGGATATTTTCAAACCAGACAAAGAGATTCGGCCCGTCTTCGTCCTCCACCTCTGCCTGATAGGCCATGGCCTGGCCGGCGACAACCGTCACCGTATCCCGGGACAGGATGACGGGACTGTCGTTCGTCTCCAGGATGATCAGGCGGACCTTGAGGGAATCCTGAAAGGTTCCGTTGTTTGCGAAGACCCAGAAGGAATCCGCTCCCGCAGTCCCCGGCGTGCCGGACAGGATGTGGCCGTCCTGAGAGAGCCAGGAGGCATAACGGCAGAATGCGAAGGACAATTCGTTTCCATCCGGATCGGACGCCTCCGCGGTATAGGCGTACGGCAGGTCCTCCCTCGCAGTATCCCGGGCGGCCGAATGGATTTGAGGGGAACCGACCAGGACTTCGAATCTCCAGGACTCGGACATGCGCCGGTTTCCGGCGCTGTCAACAGCCTGGACATGCCATACATGGGGGCCGTTGAAGAGAAATTGAACCGGGACATGGCTCGTATCCGATCCAGTAAGGGGATGCAGCGTTCCGTCCAGGGACAACTCGTAATGAAAGATGCCGGATTCGTCCTGGGCCCGCTGCCAGGCGAAAAGGGGCCGGTTCCGGCGTATCAATGTGTTCGCTTCAGGCGCCAGGAGTTCAAAAGGCTGCGGAGGATTCCAGTCCGCCGTGAAGAAAAAGGCGGATGTTTGGCGGGAGTTTCCCAGAAGATCCACGGCAACGAGCGCCCAGGAATGCCTCCCCGGCTGCAGGGCCTGCGCAGGCGAGGAAAGGGTGTCTAAGACAGTACGGATCGTTTGGCCGTCCACCATCAGTTCGTAATGGCTCAGGCCGATCCCCGCATCTGTTGACCTTTTCCACCTGAAATTCGGCGTCGGTGTCCCGGTATAGGAGTCACGCGCCGGTTCCAGACGGACGGGTTCCGCAGGCGGCTGTGTATCGATGCGGATCCGGAACGTCTGTTCAGCTCTGCGGCTGTTTCCGAGAAGGTCCACGGCCAGAATGGACCACGAATGAATCCCATCCGCCAGGCGGCTTCCCTGCGGAAGGGACACCCGGAGGGATTCCGGGGCGATTGATTCCAGGATCAGGGCGTCATTGATGACCAGTTCGTAATGGTTGAGTCCGCAGCCCGCATCACCGGAAGTCGTCCATTGAAAAACGGGGCGGTCCACCCGGGTCCATGATCCGTCGGCCGGAAGCAGGAGATTGAAGGAATACGGCGGATCCTGGTCCACATGAAAAACGCGGCTTTCTTCCGAATCCCGCGAATTGCCCACCCTGTCCACAGCCCTGATGCGCCAGGTATAATCCCCGGTCGGCAGGGTGACGGCATAGCTGGTCTGGACCGCTGGGATGTCCGGAACGACCAGCTGCCCGTTCAGATAAAGCGCGTATTTCCAGATGCCGCTTTCAGCATCCTGTGCAGGCTCCCATTTCAGGCTGATGTTCTGTCCGTCGGTCCAGAAGCCGTGAGGCGGCTCCAGAAGATGGAAAACCTGAGGACCTGTCTCATCCGTACTGATGCGTACGGACCAGGTCTGGGAAGCCGGGGCGGCCATCCCGGCTCTGTTCACTGCGAATGCGGTCCAGGAATGCAGACCGGCGGGCAGTTTCTGTGCGATGGAGGGCTGGAAGAAAGGCTCCGGAATGGAATCCATAAAAAGGGCATTGTCGATCATCAACCGGTAATGGCTGATGCCGGATTCCAGATCTGATGCGTTCTCCCATTTGAATTCCGGCCTCGGATGGGTTTCCGTTCCGTTCGCAGGCTGGATCAGGCGGAATGCCGAGGGGCCGGTGGCATCGATACCGAAAGGCTCCGAAAGGAAAGCGTAAGCGGTATTTCCGTATCCGTCCACGGCGTCGAGCCTCAGGACGGCTTGCGAGGCGGCCGTGTTCGGAACCTGCCAGATCCATAGGGAAGACGGAACGGGAATATTTTCCGCGACGCGCAGCGAGAAAGGATCATCCGGATTCATGGCGCAGCGGATCTGGAATGAGGAGATTTCCGGGAGGTTGATGCGCTGCGTCCAACGCAGTTCCACCGGCGTGTCAATGGGCAGGAACGAACGGCGGTTCGGATATGAAAAACGAATGGCGTCGTTTAAAAGACCTTCACGCAAAGCCGGGGCCGACTGATCCGTCCAGATAGAGAAAGCCCCGCCGCAACCGTCGGAAATCATTTGATTTTCGGAGTGATTCCCGCCGGATTGGGAGACGGCCAATCCGTTTGAAGCCCATTGCGGCACCCCCTCCGCGGTCAAGCGCTGGGCATACACCTGTGTTTCCGTTCCGTTTCGGCGGTCGCACCATTGGACAAGGACGCCGCCCGAGCCGTCCGGCGCCAGGGTGGCATTGTACTGCTCCCCGGTCTCCAGGACAGCCGCGATTCCTGATTCAGCCCAGTTGAAATAACCCAGGGGATTCAGATATTGCAGGAAGATGTCCGAATCCCCGTTTCTGCCGTCGGTCCATGCGGCGAATATCCAGCCGTCTTGATTCACCAGGATGGCCGGATTGGTCTGATCGCCTGCTGAGGAATTGACGGGAATCCCGTCCGCATCCCATAGGGCATTTCCGTCTGAATCCATTTTCTGCGCGAAAATATCCGTGTCCAGCCAACGTTTTTCCTGCCAGAAAACAAGAACGTCCGTCCCCGAGCAGGCCAGGCAGGGGCTGATCTGGGGACTCTCGCCGAAAGCGACCGCTTTCCCACGCTCCGTCCATTGTGCTGCGCCGTCGCCGGACAGTTTCTGGATGAAGATGTTGGAATTGTCGGTCCGGTCGTCCCTCCAGGCCACATAAACGTCTCCTCTATCCGCCATGCAGATCTGATGGCCGGCCCGGTTGCCGGAGAAAAGCCGTGTCACGGCTGCTCCGTTTGATTTCCACTGCACTGTTCCGTCGGGCGACAGCTTCTGAGCGTAGAGATTTCCGATCCCGTCATGCCGCTTGTCATGCCAGACTGCCACAGCCCCGTCCGCCCCGTTCCAGAGCAGGCGGGGGACGGACTGGTCCTCGACCGTATCGCATAGAACGACACCGCCGGGATTCCACGCCGGGGAGCCGTCCTGCCGGATGCGCTGCATGAAGATGTCCAGATTCGCGTTCCGGTCGTCCTGCCAGGCCACCAGGATGCCGCCCGAACCGTCTTCGCATAAGGACGGAAGGGATTGACCGCTTGATGCCGTGCAGACGGCTGAACCGGCTGGATTCCAGAGGGCATTGCCTCTCCGGTCCAGGTGCTGGGCCAGGACTGCCGTGCGTCCTCCGCGTTCATCCTGCCATACGGCGAAAAAACCACCGTCATGATCCGGGATGCAGGATGTGTTCAGAATCCCGGTTTGAACGGTGGAAACCGTCTTCTCCCATTGGATCTGACCGTGAAGGGGAAGGAAGCAGAGAGACAGGAGTAGCGGCATGCACCGAAGGAGGCCCGGTCTTCGGATTTTGATGCTCCCCGAATCCGAAAAGCGGGGAGAATTCGATTGGCGGCCACAAGACATGGGCATTCGCTCGCTCGCGCCCGCTGTCGGATGGAAGCTCCCTCCCTGAAAACGGCGGGTTCGGCGGGCGCTGTCAGATTGAAGCTCCCCGGCAGCGCGTGGCGGGGAGCCTTCAATCTGTAGGGAAAATTTGTTTGTATTCGCTCGATTACTCCAAGGCAAACCTGAGGGGAATGCACTCGCTGTCAGATTCGATCCTGTCCGGGATTAAACCGTGTTGCGGTCATATGTTCATCTCGAACATGCGATACGTCCGGTATATCCTGGCGCCGAGCATTTCAGCGGACCGGTTCATCATGGTGTTGTTTTCGAGAATCCAGGACATTTCACCCTGGTAATATCCCAGGCGGTTCGCGTTTTTCCACGTGTGATAGTAGAAAGCCGCGTCAATCCCCCGGTTCCGGTACTCCTCGATCACGCCCATGGTGATGATGCGGACCTGGTTGATGCAATTCCTGACTTTCGTATGCCAGAGCAGCTTCAGCAGGCCGAAGGGGAAAAGGCGGCCGTTGATCTTGATCAGCGCCTGGTTCATGTCCGGAAGGGCAAGGGAAAATCCGATGGGCCGAATGCCGACTTCAGCGACCAGGGTGAGTTCTGGGACAACCACCTGCCTGAGATTTTTGGCCAGATGGGCGAATTCGGCTTCGGTCATGGGGACAAAGCCCCAGTTCTTTTCCCAGGCCCGGTTGTACACGGTCCAGATTTTTTTGCATTCCTCGTCGAAGTGTTTGATATCCGCCGGACGGATGACCACATGCGATCTTTTCTGAAGCCCCTCCGCGACATG
>JAFGEX010000107.1 GCA_016931355.1 bacterium | reverse complement strand
GAATACTGAGTCAGGCTCGAGGAATTGCCCTGGCCGGGTATCATTTCGCGGGTCACGCGTTCGAATTCACCGTCCGGATCTTCCGCTCTCAGAATATGAAATCCTGCGGAATTCACCTCGCTTTGAGTGGCCCAGTTCAGGGACACACCGCGTTCGTAGCTGTACATGGCAGTGAAGTCGGTCATTTCGACGGGGAGACTCATGTCCTGAAGATCGGCAGGGATATTCACTTGTATTCCATTCACATTGAGAGGTATTCCAAGAGTACTGAACCATACTTCTGCAACAAAGCCATAATCTTCATTCTGATCCCAGCGAAATGTGGTTGTTGAACTTTGTGTATAGGGATATACAAAAGTATATCGGACTAACTCTTGCCATGTTGATAAAGGTAAAATTCGATCGTATGGTCCATCATCTTCATCTTTCGCTAAATATTGAAAATGAACGACACCATTTGACTCACCATGATTTTTATTATAATTAGCATTCGTCAATTCACCTGCATCTAATGGTGTACAACTGGTCAATACAGCATTTAGCCCATCTCCGATATAAAAGGCTCCCTGCAATTTAGAAAGATAATAGTTATGCGAGGATCTTCCCTCCACAGCTACAACAAGTGTGTTGGTTCCTCCGAAATTCTGAATATCACTTATCTTTACAAGCCTGATATCCACCCCCGCCATCACCGGTATAGCCATCAAGGCTATAACACAGAACATTAGCCGTTTCTTCATAATAGAGCCCTCCTTGGCGTTTTATTCCAAGATAGTTAATTTAATTCTATTTGATGACTTTGCTTGGTCAATATTACAAATTTCTTTTTATTTTGTCAACAAAAAAATGATAAAATCTTTAAAATATATAATTTATTTTTATCCTTCCAAATTCACATCAATCAAACATAATTATTAAAAAAACATGTTACAAAAATTGATCCAATATCAATCATTTTCATCTCTTTTATAGGCCAGTTCCATTGCATTAAAAGTTAAACATATATTAATCAATTAATTACAAAATTGATTGTTTTTGCTTCCCAAAACGCACTTTCGGTAAAATAATGCCGTCTATTTCACCATGCAACCTGTTCAGCTGATCAATTGCGTTGAAAACGGTCAGTCCCAGGATTGAATTTGACAGCGAGCACATTCCCTGTGGCTTTTCCCGGATTAAGCGGGTCAATATCAATGCCTTTTTCCTTGCAGATCGACAATTCCCCGGCAGCTCACTGCCGGGGATCTTCAATACCCGGCATTTTTTTCACCCCGTTGACCCAAATCCTCCCGTATTTCGCTTGCTCTCCGGCAGTTCCTGAGATGAAACGAGCAGGGCTTTCTGAACCGGGGCGAAAACGAGCTGAGCGATGCGCATGCCCCGGGTGATCCGAAAAATCCCGGAACCCAGGTTGATGAGTATCACACCTACCGTCCCCCTGTAATCCGAATCAATGGTCCCTGGCGAATTGACCACGCCGATGCCGTGTTTTCCCGCAAGTCCGCTTCTCGGACGGACCTGGCCTTCAAAGCCTTCAGGGATGGCGATGCGTATGCCGGTTGAGACGCGTTTAAATTCTCCAGGCCGCAGATCAACCGGCGATTCAACCGCAGCATGCAGATCCACGCCCGCAGCCCCTTCGCTCTGGTACGCCGGGATGGGGAGGTCTTCGAATCCCGGTTCCTTGTAAACCTGTACGGTGATGTCTTTCATGAAACGCCGATCCCCGGCATCAGGAAATCGGAGCTGCTTCCGAATCGCCCTTGGCCACCAGCTCCTGAATGATTTTCTCCTGAAGCTCGGTCAGCCTCCTGGCTTCGGAAAAATTCTTTTTCTTCATGGCCTTTGAAATCAGAGAGTCCAGCTCCTTGACCCGGAACCTGAGCGTCCGGCCGCTCGACTGTCCGAACAGATCTTCCTGAACGAACATACACCTTTCTCCTCGATCAAATCCTTCTTGTTCATCCCGCGGACTTTTTCTTTGTTTCTTTCATGCTCTTCAGCCTGTTCACGATCTGCGGGATCAGTTCCACGACCTTGCCGAATGTCATCTCCCCTTCCTGAAGGGAAATGAGATCGACCTTGTTCTTTCTCAGGACCAGGAAGGCTTTGGGTTCTATGGCGATCCCTCCGCCTGTCCCCTGGCCGCGGCCGGTCGATTTCTGCATGTCCCCCCCGCCGGCACCGAATCCCATGGAAATGCGCGACACGGGGATCACGGTCATATCGTCCACCGTGATCGGTTTTCCGACCACAGTCTCGGTCTGGGATATTTCCTTCAATTCCGCAAGTACGGTTTTAACCAGTTCTTCGATGGCCATGATCATCTCCTTCAAAACTGCATAACCCTGTCCGGTTGTTCTATGCCCGCGAATCCGTGGGTTTATATTGATCTTCGATCACAAACTCACCGGCGCTTGCGCGCCTTCTTTTTTCCACGACAAAAGGTTGTGGACAAAAGCCAACCGCTTCACGAATGTCCGTTTGCTCTTCACCCCTCAAGCAGGGGGTTCAGGTTGACAGATTACGGATTAGGATCCGTCTTTCAATCCGCCCCATCCCGAAGCCGGTGTTGTAAATATTCCCCAAGCATCACAGCCGGCACAAAACTCACGGCAGCTGAAATCATGCCCGACAGGCCGGGCTGCTCGAAATCCGGGGTCAGATCCAAACTGGCTTTGCCCGGCAGAGTCCCCAGACAGGAAACCATGCCGCAGGTCATGCCTGTCCACGCCGGGTCCGGAAAACCCAGGCGGCAACGGACGTTTACATTCTCCCAACTGATGCGGGATGCGGCTTTCATGAAGAAACCGGCTGCTGATTCCCATCGCCGGATAAACCGGGACAGCCCCTGTCCGGAGGCCGGTTTGGCCCCCCCGGAGGCCGTTTGTATTTTCCGCTTCCGGAACGGCAGGCCGACCGGCCCGAATGAAAAAATGACCGCCTGTGATGAACCCTGCCCGCTCCACGTCAATCCCAAAGCGTCATTCAGGATGCCGGCACGGATTTCATAACGGGCCGGCTTGCCTTGCAGTTCCAGGCGGAACCGGACGCGGACTCTCAGGACCAGCAGCAGAAGCAGGGCGAGAACCGCTCCGCCTACCAGCCAAAATATCAATAACATATAATCCTTGACACAAGGGATTCCTTTTTGTATATTGAATCCGTTTTAAACAGGCCAATCAACGAGGAGAACATGCCGCAACACAAATCGGAAATCAAGCGCACGCGCCAGATCGAAAGACGCCGCGTCCGCAATGTGCAAAAAAAATCCAAACTCAAGACAGCCATCAAGACCGTGCGCCAGGCCCCGGACAAGGAAACGGCAGCCAAGGAAATGAAGAACACGGTTTCCCTGCTCGACAGAATGGCGCGCAGGGGGATCATCCACAAAAACAAGGCCGCCAACCTCAAATCCAAGCTTTCCAAATCCATCCGGTCCGCCAAGTCCAAATAAACACCTGATGATTGCGCCGTCCCCGGGCTGAGTCCGGGGACGGGATTATAGATCCCATGGCAGCAAACTGCCGGGGAATCTTCTATCCTGATGGAAAAATTCATCTGTATCCGCCTGCTTCCCCCGCAGGGATCAGCGGGTAATCATTCGCTGACAGATTGAAGCTCCCCGCCGCAAGGGGCGGGGAATCTTCGATCTGCAGGGAAAAAGACATTGATATTCGCTCGCTTACCCCGGGGCAAGCCTAAGGGGAATGCGCTCGCTACCCGATTCAATCACTCTTCCAGAAACCCTTCGGACAAAGCACCGTCCCGTTGCGGGGAATGTCCCGGCAAGGTGAAGCTTACGGTCAGAAAGCTGACGGTGAAACTTTGATCGGCACGGACAGTCTCGAATCCATCCAACCGCTGAAACACAACCAGGCCCCTGGGAATGCGCTCCCGGTCGGATTCATAACGCCCTGCATCCTGCGACGCACAGAACTGCCGTTCATTCCTTTCGTAAAAATCCGGACCGACCACCGGGATTCCGGACCGATTCAGGGCTTCCGCGACCTCTGGTAGTTCGGCGCCTCGCGCGTGATGGTCACATCGTGCGGATGGCTCTCGATGATGCTCGCCTGCGTGATCTTGACGAATCGCGTTTTGGACTTCATCTCCCTCACGCTTTTCACCCCGCAGTACCCCATGGAAGACCGCACCCCTCCGACGAGCTGATAGATCACGTCCGCCAGCCTGCCCTTGTAAGGGACGCGGCCTTCTATGCCCTCAGGCACAAACTTGGTCGCTGCGCCGTCGTCCTGGAAATACCGGTCCGCGCTGCCGTCCGCCATGGCGCCGAGCGAACCCATGCCGCGGTAAACCTTGTAGCTTCTGCCGTCCAGCAGGATCATCTCACCCGGGCTTTCCTCAACCCCCGCGAGCAGGGAACCCAGCATGATGACGTCCGCGCCTGCGGCCAAGGCCTTGGCGATGTCGCCGGAATACCGGATGCCGCCGTCCGCAATGAGCGGCACGCCCGCCTTGCCGCAGATCTGGCCGCAGAGCATGATGGCCGTCATCTGCGGCACGCCCACACCCGCCACCACGCGGGTCGTGCAGATGGATCCAGGCCCGATGCCCACCTTCACAGCGTCCACGCCCGCCTTGATGAGGTCCGCAGCCCCTTCCGCAGTGGCCACGTTTCCACCCATGATTTCCAGATTCGGGAATTTCCTGCG
>JAFGEX010000010.1 GCA_016931355.1 bacterium | reverse complement strand
TGCCGTAAATCCCCGTCGTCCAGCTGTAGTTCAGGTATCCGCCCCAGAACCCGGAGAGCGGCCGCCGGATCTCGATCTCGATCCCCTTGGAATCGGAGTAATCGGAATTGCCGGTGGTCAGGTATTTGGTGTTGTTCAGCATGAGGACCTTGACGGTGCGGACTGTTTTGGTGATGTCCTGGTAAAACGCAGTGACGTCGGCGATCAGGCCGCCGAAATTCCGTTCGATCCCGACCTCGAAGGCCACCGTTTTCCTGGGCCTGAGCTCCCGGTTTCCGAGATTGGTGGGAGCCGGATCACCCAGCAGCGGATTGGACACATAGGTGTTCAGAATCCCGTTAACCGGATCCGAGTAGGTGCCCGTGCCCTCCCCGTAATTCCCGAAATTGGCCCGCTGGAAGAAATGGCCGTACGCGAAATGGAGCACGGTCTTGTCCGAAATGGGGTGGGAAATGCCGATCCTCGGAGAGAGCTGTCCGAATGTGGACGTCTCACGCGTCTGCGCAGAGGGGGTTCTGTTTTCCCTGGCTGCGGATATCAGATCAAAGGGATCGAACAGGTTGAGATACACCCTGTCGTTCGGATTGTAAAAATCGTACCGGAGCCCCAGGTTCATGATCAGGCCTTCGAACTCGAGCTTGTTCTGGAAATAGATGTCTCCCTCCCAGGGGTAGTAGACGTCCTTCTCCACGATGGCCCATGCCTTGGCTTCCTGAAAACGGTCGATCACGTAATACGTGAAGTCGAATCCGCCCTTGAACTGCCATTTCTTGTTGATCTGGCTGATCAGGTCTCCGGACAGGGTCCAGTCCGTGATGCGGTCCTTGCCCCTGTAGAAATAGCCGGTGTTGTGCAGCCCGATGCGGTTGCCGTAGGCGCCCGGAACGGGCGTCCCGCTTTCGTCCACCGCGCGCAGCCGGTCCTCCGTCACGGTCCCGGTTTCCCACCCCCCTTCATCGCCCGGAAAGGTGGACTGGCTCCGGTACCGGAATATCCGGTCTGCGTAAATTTCATAATACGTGCTCTTGCTGAGCACGTGGGTCATCTTCAGGGTCTGGCCGTCGATGCGGTTTTCCGGATACCCCGCGTAATCCCAGTACGTGTACTTGCCCGCCAGGCCCGTCGTCAGTTCCATCCATTCCATGCCTGTATTCGTGTTTTCCCTGCCGTAGAAGCCGGACGCCATGAGCCTGATTCTCTCGTTCAGCCTGTAGGTCAGCTTGGCCGTTCCGTCCAGCCAAGTTCCCATTTTCCGGTAGCTGTTTCCCGTAATGGGCGGGGCGGTGCGGTAACGCATGGAAGTGAAAAAATAAAGCCCCTTCAGGATCGCCGGCCCCCCCAGCGCGATTTCACCCTGATAGCCGCTGCGGTTCGTGTAATCGGTGAGAGGCTGATGGGTGTTCATGTAATCCTGATAAGCCTGTTCTGGCGTCCAGATGCAGCGGGCGTCGTTGCCGTACATGCCGTTGGAATCGATCCACTGGTCCGGATTGTCGATCCACCACTCGAGGTGGCGCGCATGCGTGTTTTCCCAATAACGGGTCGTGGAATAATCGTAGAGAGCCGTCCCCCAGTGGTATTTCCCGGGCGGCGTCCAGCGGAATTCGGAGGAGCCGGACAGGCGGCCGGATCCCTCCTTGGTGACGATGTTGAACACGCCGGACTGGGCTTCGCCGTATTCGGCGTTGAATCCGCCCGTGATGATCTCGAGTTCCTGAATCGAGCTTAAATTGATGTTCGTATAAGGCTCGAAATCCAGGGGATTGCGCGCCCGGATGCCGTCGATGAGAAAGGAGATCTGGTCCAGGCTTCCGCGCCGCACCTCCAGCTCGCCGCCGGGATCCCTTGTGATGCCCGGGAGCGTGGCCAGGATGTCCGTCAACTGGCTGGTCGGCCGGGCCGCGATCTCCTCAGCCTCCACGAAATGCCGCGTGGCGGTCTTGTCCTTTTCGACGAGCGGTCTCTCCGCCGTGACGGTCACAACCTCGCCCGCCTCGATAACCGTTTCCTCCATCAGGAAATCCACCGTCGTCGTATGGCTGGTGTTCACGTTCACGCGGGTCTTGATGAGCGTCTTGTACCCCATCATGGTCGTCTTGACGCTGACGACCCCGGGAGGCACGTTGAGGATGAAGTAATCCCCTTCGGCATCGGACATGGCGCCCAGAAAAGTGCCTTCCACGACGATGTTGGCCCCCAGCAGCGGGGCTTTGTCGGAGGCCTGCAGGATTCTGCCGGCGATTTTCCCGCCTGTGGCCGCATTCAGCAGGCTTGCCTGCATGAATGCCGCAGCCAGCAGCGGCAATCCTCTCCTGAAAAAATCCTGCGGCGGTTTGTGATGCATCATGGCACAGCCCTCTTGGTTTGTCGACCGGATGACGCCCGAACGGCACGCCGGCCGGACCGGTGCTTGACTTCTTTTTATTTGAAACTCCACGTGAAGGAGATGATCATGCCTGTTCATTTGAAAATCCGTATCAATCAAACACAATGACGGACTTGACGAATCCCACCGGCTTTTCGCGCGATGCCGCGAACGCCTCATTGACGGCTTCCAGTGGGAAGCGATGCGTGATGAGCGGGCCCATATCGATGCGGCCCGCATTGAGCAATGCCATGCCGATCCTCGCGCCATTCAGAATGACGTTCAGTTCCCGGAAATGGGCGTTGACGATGTCGAACGCCATCCAGTTCCAGTACCCGAAATGCTTGATCTGCCTGGGCCCCGGATGATATCCGAAGAGCACCAGTTTCCCCTCCATGCGGCAGAGGTCAGCAGCCAGGTCCAGAGTTTCCTGCATCCCGCCGGCCTCAAAAACCACGTCCGCTTTTCCTCCCCCCAATTCTTTCTCCACGGCCGCAACCGCGTCCCCCCGGAGCGGATTGACGACCGCATCCGCGCCAAGACGCCGGGCGAGTTCGAGCATGGTGTCGCGCACATCCACAGCGATGATGCGGCCGGCGCCCGCGGCTCTGATTTCCTGGAGCAGGATAAGACCCATAAATCCGGCCCCGACCAGAACCACCGAATCATTCAGCCCGATGCGCGAACGGATCACCCCGTTCGTCGCGCAGGAGATCGGCTCAGCCAGCGCCTGCGCGAAGGGGATGTCCGGATGCACCGGGAAAATCCGGTCGAAGCGCACCGCCACCTCCTCCGCATAACCTCCGCTCTCGGTCCATACCGCGACGCGGTCGCCCTTCCTGAAATCCCTGACTGAGGCACCGGCATCGATGATCTCGCCGGAGACCTCGTGGCCGATGAACCGGGGATACTCCAGGCCCGGCTCCTTCACCTCCCATTGATGCAGCTCGGAATGGCAGACACCGCATGCCCGCACACGCACGAGACATTCCTCTTTTTCGATCCGGGGTCGCGGCCTTACCTCGATCCTGAAATCCCGCGGCCCGTATAGTATTGCAGCGCGCATGTCTTTCTCCAAAACAGTCGAACCCTTCCAGGTTGGGTTCCCCCGGTCCCCTCGCTGATGAAGATGAACGGAGGGGACCGGGGAGAGAACCCCGTACATCACCTCAGGAGGAGCATCTTTTGATGGGCTGTCCCGTTGCGGGTTTCCAGCCTGCAAGCGTAAACGCCGCTCGGCAGGCTGGCCGCGTTCCATCTCATGGAATGGGAACCAACGCCGAATGTCTGATGATCGGCCAGCACGGCGACGGACTGACCCAGGGCATTATAAATACGGAGCGTAACCGGCCCGCTTTGATCCAGGAAGAAAGAAATCGTGGTGGCCGGATTGAAGGGATTCGGAACATTCGGATACAGGCCGAACCGTCTCGGCATGCCGGAATCCGCGCGGTCGCCTTCAACCGCATTTCCGGACTCGCCGGTGAAGTTCAGCAGCGCCCAGTGGCTTGAGCTCACCAGGTTGTAG
>JAFGEX010000106.1 GCA_016931355.1 bacterium | reverse complement strand
CCGATCAGCTTGATTTCCTTTTCGAAAATCATGTTGATGCGTTCATCCGTGTTCCTCGGGCCTGAGCCGATCACCTTGACGCTCAATTCCTGGCCCATCCTGTTGTCGTAGAAGTTCCTTGCCCCGATCCACAATGCCTTCTGCCTCAATATGTTCTGCTCGATCCCGTACTGGGCAGGCCAGGACAGAAAATTGAGATTATACGTCGGCCACTCCCCTTCGTACTCCGCGCCCAACTCGTTGATGAAGGACTGCAGCTGGCTGACGCGCAGCCATTTGATTTCCTGGGAGAAACCTGCTCCGGCAAAGGCAGCAGTCAGCAATCCCGCCATGCAGAGCAGAACGCCGCTCCCGGGCCGTTTTTTTCTTTTATTCATGAGCAACCCCTGTTTGTTTGTCAACGGGTGAGATCGAAGGACAACCGGACGCCGAAATAGACGTTCCTGGGATTCAGAAACCAGAAGGTGGAGGCGTTCGGCATGTCGATGTAGGCCTTGTCCTCCAGAACCTGGTCGATCCGCTTCCGGTCCACCTCGGACCATTCGCCTCCTTCAAACTGATAGTATTTCCCTGTCGTCCCTTCGAAGTAAATCGCCCGATCATTGCCGGATTTCGTCCGGTCTATCGTGCCACGATATTCCATGGGCTGGAATTCCACGCCGGGTTTCCTGTAATCCCCGACCCTGTCGTCTCCGGGGATGTTCTCATAAGCCTCGCTTTTCGGAAGATGCAGCGACATCATGTAATCCCTGTTGTAGATGTCCCACAAACGCAGCGCATTGAACACATTGGTCATGTCCATCAGGAGCTGGAGTTTGACCTTGCCGATGCCGAGGGTTTTGGTCAGCCGCAACGTCGCGTCGAAAAAATCCAGGGCTTTCACATTGTAAGCAACGGACGCGATGTTGGCCGGATTCCAGGTCACCCAGTTGCTCGCCTGCCAGTTGAGAAGCACGTTCAGCATCCAGTTCCCCAGGGGTCTGCATCCCAGAAGCGCGGGGCCGAATTTGTCCGGCGTGTAGATGCTGACGTTCGCCCGGGCAAAGGGCCGCGGGATGGGGCGGTCCTGGTACATGTTGACCGTGGCCTCGTCGTATTTCTTCTGCTCGGACGGATCCTCGTAACGTCTGGCGCTGCCGAAATGACCCGTGGTGCTGACCTGGTAGGTGTAGTTGGCGAAACCGGACCACCAGCGGCCCGTGCTTTTCCGCAGGGTCAGTTCAAAGCCGCGTATGTCCTCGTACCGGTTGCTCGTAGTCAGGCCGTAGGAATACCCGGCCACGGAATTGTAGGTCGTGTAGTCCTGCTGGTCCGAAATGTCCTTGTAAAACGCAGTGGCCTGCAGCAAAAAGTCGCTGGAGATCAGATGATCGTAGCCCAGTTCGTATGAGATGGTCTTGGCCAGTATCAGATTGGGATCCCCGATGCTCGTCAGGATACGCTCCTGGTTGCGCTGCACACGGAAAAGCGTTTCGTATTGCGGCATTTGCTTGAAATGGCCGTAGTTGAAGAAAAGCTTGGAGTTTTCCGTGATGGGATGCGAAATGCCCAGCCTGGGGCTGAGCTGCCACTGGGGTTTGGAGGATTTCATCGCATAGCCGGCGGAAGGCTTGTATTTGGAGGAAAAGAAGGAATTGTCGTATTCCTCCACGTCCCACCAGTCTGTCCTCGAATCGCTGTAGTCGAGGCGCAGGCCCGCGTTCAGGGTGAAGCCTTCGGCCTCGAGCTTGTCCTGCAGATACAGGGCGCTGCGCACCGGGAAAACGCGCATCTGCACGCGGTTGGCGTATGTTTTCCCGGCAGTCGCGGATGCGATCGTGCCGTAGTCGAAATCGAGATCGCTGGTTACGAATTCGATCCCGGCCTTGACCAGGTTGCTGTAATTGACCTGGCTGTTGTAGTCGGCCTTCAGGGTCGTGGAGTTGACGACCGTGAAGTCGCGCGCCCTGGCCACATGAGATCCGCCGGTCACGATCACACCCTGGCTTTCGTAAGGCCAGTACCCGAAGGGATTGCTGTCCTCGAAATATCCGGGGACCACTTCCGTCAATACCGAGGTGTCGCGCCAGGCTGTCGGCCTCACATTGTAGGAACGCCTGAAATGCTCCACGGACACTTCATAGAACGTCTTCGGGCTGAGCGTGTGGGTCAGCTTGGCCGAGTAGGACTGATGCCCGATATCCGCCAGGCAGAAATTGTAATCCGAGAACATGTTGACCAGATCCACGGTGCTCGCGACATTCGCGGCCACGCCCGCAATCTCGTTCGGATAGCGGGGATAATAGTAGGTGCCGGTCGCGTCCCAGTTGTGGCGCAGGGTGAACTGCTTGCCGGAAAGGGCGGAAAGGCGCAGTTTCATGGACTGGGAGATATCCGAGTTCAGTTGCACGGTCCAGTCGTAATCGCTGTAGTCCGGCCTGGACAGCGGCCACACGAGCATTTCGCGATGCCTGCGGTACGATGTAAAGAACCGGAGATTTCCGAGGGATTTCCCGATCACCGGCATCAGGCCGCCGATCCCGGCGTCGATATCGTAATCCGGCTGATTGTCGGGCTGCTCCCTGCGCACCTCGTACTCGAACGCGCGCTGCGCCGCAGCAGGGGTCAGATCGTTGTCCGGATTGTTGTCCGTGTTCAGCCCTCTTGAAATTTCGTTCCATCCGACGAATTCGGGGTACTGGCGCCGGGTGTATTCATCCCAGGCTCCTGTCCCGGTCCAGCAGACTTCGTTGTCGAAAAACGGCCGGAGCACATAGGAATTGGGATCATGCACGTCTAGGATGCCTTCCCCCCTCCAGTACTTCGGAGCGGGCGGGCTGATGCGCGCCTCGATGCTTCCGAAATAGCCCCGCTTGCTCCCCTCCTTGGTGACCACGTTCACGATGCCGGACTGCACCTGGCCGTATTCCGCATTAAAGCCGCCGCGTTCGACCTGCACTTCCTTCACGGCGCTCAGGGCCAGCTTCGTGACCGGCTGGTTGTTCCGGGGATCGCGCAGCGTCACGCCGTCCATGAGGAACAGGGCCTCGTTGGCGTCTCCGCCGCGTATGCTGATGCCCTGTATGCCTGCCTGCATGCCGAGCACGCCTTCCACGTTGCTGACAGGCAGCTCCTGCACTTCCCTGTCCGAAACGGAGACCACACTTGTTGCTACGTCCACCTTGATTGGATTTTTGTCAGCCACCACGACCACGACCTCCCCCTCGACGGCCTGCATGGTCATGGAAAAATCGGCGCGCGAGGTTTGGTCGATCTGCACGCGGACGTCGTTCATGGTCACCCAGGTGTAACCCATCATCTTGACCTGAACGGAATAGGATCCGGGTGGGACGTGCAGGATCGTGTACTGCCCGTTAAGGTCGGCTGCAGCGCCGAGCTCGGTCTCGAGCACAACCACGTTCGCACCCACCAGCGGCTCCCCGGTTTCCCCATCTATCACCCTGCCCGCAATCTTGCCGGTAGTACCGGCCCATACAGAGCCCGCGACAATGATCACGGACAAGGCGAGCACTGCGGCTCCCGATAAAAATGCTCTCATCCTGCCCTCCTGAAGCATATAAACATCTATATGTTTGTTTTACTTGGAATTGAACATCGCTCACACTAACGCATGGACAAAAAAAGCCAGATGAAAACTGCCACGACCAGTGTGCCCATCAATATCTCCAGGCACAGAGCGATTTGATATTTCCGGCTTTTTGAGATTTTCAATGGAGACCCATCCTGAAACTGGTTGCGAAAATATATCGAATATTTCCGTACCAAGCATAGTAATTATGTTTCATTGATGGGTATTGAGGTTTCATCCGGCAGGCGCAGGCTCCGGTCCCGGCTTGACCGCATGTCTTGCATATTCGAGCGGGGTAACTCCGTAATGCTGCCGGAAGCATCTGCAGAAATAGGAAGGATCTTTGAATCCGACCTGATAGGCAATCTCGGATATGGTCAGACGGCTTTTTGTGATGAGTTGCGCGGACCGCTTGAGCCTGAAGTCGCGTATCAGGTCATTCGGGGTCAAGCCTGTGACGGACTTGATTCTTCTGTAAAGCTGGACACGGCTCAGACCCACTTCGGAGCCGAGCCTGCTGACGCTGAAATCCGCATCCTGGGCAAGTTTCTCAAGGCAGGCCAGAACCCTGTTCAAAAAACGTTCATCTTCGGAAGTGATGGGGATATCCCGGGGCTGCAGGTAAATCTCATGGCTGAAATGCTCGCGCAGCGCCTTCCGGGATTCCATCAGATTCATGACGCGGCTGCGCAGGACATGCCTGTCGAAAGGTTTTTCGATGTAATCATCCGCCCCCAGGTCGAATCCTTCTATATGGCTTCTTTCGCCGGCCAGGGAGGTCAGGAGGATGAAGGGGATATGGGCCGTCTTCTCGTCCCGTTTGACCGCTGAGCAAAGCTCGAATCCGTCCATTTTAGGCATGCGCACATCACTGATGATGAGATCCGGCAGGAATCGGACCGCGCTCTCCAGGGCGGACCGGCCGTCATACGCTTCGATGACCCTGAAATCGGGCTCCAGCTCCTCTTTCAGAAAATTGATGAAATCCAGATCATCGTCCGCGATGAGGATGAGCGGAGTTTTCCCCGGAGCCCCTGACTCCTTCCGTGCATCGGCAGGCTTTCCGCCGGGAAAATTTTTACCGCATTCCTCTTCTGTTTTGTGTGCCGCGATTTCTTCCTCCGGCACTGCAGTCAGGGGGATTCTCACCGTGAAACAGGACCCCGCGCCATCCTGGCTCGTCACCTCCAAGGAACCCCCGTGAAGCTTCATCAGCTCCTTGGCGAATGAGAGGCCCAATCCTGTGCCCGGCCTGGCATCCGGGCCGCTTCTTTCAACCTGGACAAAGGGATCGAATATTTTATCCAGGTATCCCTCCGGTATGCCGATGCCGTTGTCCTTGATGGATACAGCCAGGAATCCGCCGGCCCCGTCCGGTCCCCCTTCCGGCGCGATATCGAGATGGATCGATCCGCCGTCCCCCGTGTACTTGAAGGCATTGGAAAGGATGTTGGTGATGACCTTCTCGATGTTGTCCGGATCGAAACAGGCCTGGAAGTGATCCGTAAAGGATGTGAACCTGTATTGGATGCGGCGCTGATCCGCCTCATCCTTGAAAGACGAATAAATGCCCCTGATAAAAACGACGATATCCGTCCTCCTGGGATCGAGCCGCATGCCTCCGGATTCGAGTTTCCGGATGTCCATGATCTGGTTGATCAGGCGGAGAAGGCGCGTTGCATTGCGCATCAGGATTTGATGGCTTTTGAGGAGTCTCCGCTTCGCGGGCGCCCCTGGATCAGCCATGAGCCGTTCGAGAAGCCCGATGATCAGGGTGACCGGCGTCTTGAACTCATGGGAGATATTCGTAAAAAAGCGCAGCTTCATGGCGTCCAGCTCGTGGATGCGCTCCGCTTCCCTGCGTTCGAGCTGCAGTTCCGTCTTCATCCTCTCCCGGAAAAGGACCAGCCGTCTGAGGAGATAAAGCGCGGCCAGGATCAGGGCCGTGTAAATCGCAACCGCCAATCCGCTGCGCCAGAAAGGCGGAAGAATCCGGACCGCGACAAAGAGCCCTTTTTCGTTCCAGACGCCGTCGCAGTTGGATCCTTTCGCCCTGAACACGTAGCGCCCGGCCGGGAGATTGGTGTACACTGCGAAACGCCTGTCCGGACCGGTTCTCCGCCACTCGGGATCGAAGCCTTCCATCCTGTACTGATACTGGTTCTTTTCAGGAGCCGTGTAGTCGAGCGCAGCGAATTCAAAGGAAAAAACATTCTCTTCATGGGACAATTCGATTTGCAGGGAATCGGGCCGCACAGCGCCTGATCGCCGCTCCAACACGTCGGCAATGGACATTTCACGGTTCTGCACGAAGAAACCGGTCAGGACAACAGGCGGCGCATCCGGACAGAACGGGATGCTGTCCGGGGGAAACAGGGTGAAACCCGTCTTTGCGCCGAATGCCAGTTCGCCGCTCTTGAGCCTGAGTGCCGCACGCGTGAAATCATCTCCGACCAGTCCGTCCCTGCTGTCGTAGCAGGTGACGCCCCCGGAATCGGGATCGAGCCGGGCTATGCCCCGATGCGTCCCAACCCATATCCCTCCTGCTCCGTCCTCGATGACAGAAGCGATTCGGCTGGAAGGCAGCCCGTCCCGTACCGTCCACGATCGAAAACGCCGGGTCCCCGGATCGAAGCGGTTCAGGCCGTTGAGCGTGGCGATCCACAGCATCCCGCTCGAGTCTTCCAGGATGGAAAAAATCTGGCTGTTCGACAGGCTGCTCGAGTCGCCGGGCACGTTATAAAATTCCGTGAATTTAAAATGCTGCGACAAGCGGTTCTCCCTGGACAGCATGAACAAGCCCCAGACGGTCCCGGCCCAGATGTTCCCCTGCCTGTCCAGGTAAAGGCACAGGATATACCGGTCCCGGAGCACGGATCCGGCCCCTTCGAAATCCCGGAAAAAAACGCCCCGCCCCGCGTCGAGCACGTTCAACCCGGAGATGGTGCCGACCCAGATCGTTCCGGTTTCATCCGCGATCACGGACGTCGTCTTGCCCGAACTCAGAGAACGCGCATCCGCCGGATCGGGATGATAACGCCTGAAACGCCTGCCGGAATTGTCGAACCGGTTCAGGCCGTTCCAGGTCGCTGTCCACAGGCCTCCGCTTGAGTCCCTGCACAGGTCCAGGACATGGTCGCTGCTGATGCTCGATGGGTCATCCGGATCATGGGTGAAATGGATGAAGCGTCCGGACCTGCGTTCCAGATAATTGAGCCCGCCGCCGTCCGTGCCGATCCAGAGGTTCCCCGCCTCATCCTCGAGAAAACACCGGACGATGTTGTGGCTGAGTCCTTCCCTGTTGAACGGTTCTGTCCTGAAATTTTGAAACGGTTTTTTATATTGGGAGAGAAGCTGAACGCCGCCGCTGAAAGTCCCGGCCCAGAGATTCCCGGTGCGGTCCTCGAAAACGGAACGCACGGTGTTGTTGGACAGGGAAGAGGGTTCGTTTTTATCGTGTCTGTAGGTGCGGATTGAAATCCCGGTGCCGCCGCCCTTCCGCTCGACCCGGATGCGCTTCAATCCGCTGTTCTCCGTGCCGGCCCACAAGATTCCGTCACTGCCGCAGAAAAGGGAATAGACCGTCCCCGCCTCGCCGGTCATCCCTTCCTCCTGAACAATCCGGTAGGGATAAAACCGCTCCCTTTCATCATCATAGCGGAGAAGCCCGCCGCCCAGAGTGCCGATCCAGAGATTGCCGAGGCTGTCCTCTGCAATGGATTCAATCGCATTCACAGTCGGGCTGTACGGATCCGAAGGATCGTGCACAAAACGCACAATCCGCTCTTCCTCCGGTTCGAACCTGAAAAGGCCGTCAAAACCGGTCCCGATCCACAAACGGCATCCGGAATCCTCATAGAGGGCCTTGACGTATTTGCCCGGCAGGTGATTGACGCAGGTATGATTCCGTATATCGAAGGAGGAAAATCCGCTGCCTGTGCCGACCCACAGGTTCCCGCGTCTGCCCGGGACCAGGCATTTGACGAAATTGTCCGGCAGGCCGGCCGTGTCCGTGCCATGATGCTGAAATCGTCTGAATGCGTTTTCGCCCCGCAGGAAAAGGTTCAGCCCGCCTGCTGCCGTGCCGACACACAGATTCCCGTTGACGTCCTCGGCGATGGATATGACGTTGTCGTCGCTGAGGCTGGCTGTGTCCGGAGGATTGTGGTGGAATACCGTGAAGTTGTACCCGTCGAACCGGTTGAGACCCACCTCTGTGCCGAACCACATGAATCCGAACCGGTCCTGATAAACCACGTTCACGGAATTGTCCGAAAGCCCGTCCGTGGTGGAGAATTGCCGGAACTGGGCGCTTGCCGGGATTGAGATGAGAAGGAGACAGAAAAGGAGGATCATGCGAAATTTGATCGTTGCCGGGGCCGCAGACTTGATGGACCTGTCGACAGGCGAATCCCTCTCAATAACAAACGTGCCTGCGGCTGCGGTTTTCATGGACAACCTGATGTCGGTATGTCAAAATGCCGATTTCTTACATGTTTCTTTTAATTCTTAATTCGTAATTCGTCATTCTCATCTCACCCTCATCATCTTCCCCGCCCCTTCAAACCCCCCTGCCCTGAGGCGGCAGATGTAAAGGCCGCTCGGGGCCCTCTCCCCCCCATCGTCCATGCCGTCCCAGGTCACCGTGTACGCGCCTGTCTGCTGCACGGACCCGACCAGGCTGCGCACATGGCGGCCGGCCATATCCAGAATGACCAGTTCCACGGGGCCGGAGGCGGGCAGCTCGTAGTGTATCGACGTCCCGGAATTGAACGGATTCGGTGAGTTGGGATAAAGCCGGAAATCGGAAGGCCCCTCTCTGTCTTCAACACCGGACGAGGCCAGCACCTGGAATTCCCAGAGGGAATAGCCCCATTCCGTCGCCCGTTTGATCCCGAGCATCCGGACATAGCGGCCCGAGGCGCGGATATCCAGCCTGTCAATGCCGCCGTCTCCTGCGGTGACATCCGCCTGGGTCGTCCAGCCCAGCCCGTCGTTGGACACCTGTATCTTGTACTCCTTCGCGTATGCGGTTTCCCAGAAGAGCAGCACCTGGTCGATGGCAGTCGCTTCACCCAGATCCAGTTTGATCCACTGCGGGTCGCTGAACGCGGACGACCACCGGGTGGACATGTCCCCGTCAACAGCCATGCCGCCCTCCAGCCCCTCCCTCTCCACTGAAGAAACGGTTACGGATTTGTTGAGTGCGAGATTCTCAGGCGGCCTGGGATGCACGGTCAGGGGGACGGTTTTTTTGTTGTTGTCCTCCAGGCACTCGGAGATGATGCCGCCTTCATCCAGGCAGACTTCCAGCATATAGGACCCGGTGGACCCGGCGGTCCAGCAGGCCTTGGAACAGAGAAGCGCGGATCCGCCCGCAGGGATGGATTCGAGGTAATGATCCGACCTGCCTGCTTCATCCCCGTTCATCCTGAACACTGCGCTGTGCACAACACCGGCCCGGCTGGGCCCTGTGCCGCGGTTGACGATCTGTGCCAAAAACAACACGGAATCGCCCCTGACAGGATAAGGCGGCACGGTCAGCACATGGGCGATCTCGAGGTCCGGTAGCAGACTCGCCGGCTGTATTGCGAAAGTCCCGGAAAGAGGCAGATCGCCGGATGAGCCGCCGGCCTTCACCCCGTAAACACCCGGCTCGACCCTGTAGGAGCCGCCGGCTTCGTTGAAAGTGTACAGATCCTCCGCTGTAAGCTCAAATTCCACTGTCCGCTTCTCCCCCGGAGAAAGGGCGATACGCCTAAATCCCCTGAGCTGTTTTTCCGGCAATCCGGACTGAATTTCCGGATGGGAGAGGTAGAGCTGAACCACCTCATCGCCGTTCCGGAAGCCCGTGTTCTTGACATCCGCCCGGACAATGATTTTACGCCCGGCCTCGGCTGCCTGAGGGGAAATCAACATGTTTGAATATTCAAAAGTCGTGTAACTCAACCCATGTCCGAATGCGAATTGCGGCGTGAATCCTTTTTCGTCGAACCACCTGTAGCCGCAGCCGAAATCATCGTTGAAATTCAGGTTGCGGGGCGGCAGCTGGCTGTCCGAAACAGGCATGGTGACCGGCAGCTTACCGCCCGGATTGATGTCTCCGAACAGCACGTCCGCAATGGCGTTACCGCCCTCCTGGCCCGGATAGAAGGCGTACATCAGGGCTGGGATGTTGTCGATGCAGCGGCTGATGCTACATATGCCGCCGCTCTCCAGGACCACGACGAGGTTCGGATTGGCATCGGCCAGGGTGTTGATCAGGTCCTGCTGCACACCGGGCAGGGCTATGGAGCCGCCGACGCGGTCCAGGCCTTCGCCTTCCTGTGTGTCGTCAAGCCCGCCGATATAGATGACGGCCTGGGCCTGGGCAGCCCTGGCTGCCGCATCCGCGAAACCTGCGGTGCTGGAGCTGTTGATGTCGCATCCCTTGGCATAGAGGACCCTGGAGCTCCCCACTTTTGACCGGATGCCCACCAGGGGCGTGATCGAATAAAAAGGGGTGACGACGCTGGATCCCTGGCCGTCCAGCCTTGCCGCATCCGCACTCGGCCCGATGACCGCGATTTTGCCCGTGCCGTTTTTGTCCAGCGGCAGCAGCCCGCCCTCGTTCTTCAATAGGACGATGCTCTTTCTTCCCGCCTCCAGGCACAGGGCCTGATGGGCCGGGCTGTTCACGTCCTCCGGATTGCCGACCGGATAGGTGTCCATTATTCCGGAAATCATCTTGGTGCGCAGGACGCGCCGCACAGCCCGGTTGATGGTTTCCTCGGACACGGAACCGCCGCGCACCAGGGCCGGAAGATCGTCCTGGTAATGGTCGGATCCCATGCAGACGTCGCATCCGGCCTCGATCGCCTTCTGGCTGCTCCAGATCGAACCCCAGTCCGAAACCACATAGAAGGGGAATCCCCAGCGCTGCCTCAGTATGGTTTCAAGCAGATTGTCATTCTCGGCGCATTTCTCACCGTTGACCAGCGTATAGGCATTCATCACGCTCCACGCTCCGCCCGTCTGGACGGACAGGCGGAACGCCGTGCCGTAATGGTCCATGAGCATGCGCTGGCTTGCGATTGCGTTGTTGGTCGTTCGGCCGTCCTGTTTGTTCTCCACGCAGTAATGCTTGACCGTGGCAATGCACAGCGTGGACTGCATGCCCCTCACCAGTGACGCGTTGATCATGCCGCAGAGGAAAGGATCCTCCCCGCCGGTCTCGGGGCTTCGGCCGTTCCGCGGATCCCAGCAGAGATCCGCGCAGGGACCCAACCCCTGATGTTTGCCCTTTCCACGGAACTCCCTGCCCAACGCCTCCCCGATGCGATATACCATGGCCGTGTCCCAGGACGCGGCCATGGCGATGCCGACCGGAAAACAGGTGGCCTGGCCGTCCCGAACGCCGTGCGGGCCGTCCGCCATGATGAAGCCGGGTACGCCGAGCCGCACATTCCCCTTTGTATCAAAGCCGCCTTCATGATGAAGCTGGAGTATTTTCTCTTCGATACTCATCCGGCTGATGATTCCCTCGATACGGGCCTCCAGGGGATTGTCCGCGTCAAAGGCATCCGACCGGGCGGGCATTTCCACTCCGACAAGGAAAACAGCAGCAAGAATGAAGATACCAAGCCGCGGTTTCATCGCATCGTTCCTCTTTTCACTCGAAAGCCTCGCTGAGAAAGGGCAAAGCTGTTGTCATTTCTTCTTCCTGATTGAATAGAAATAACAGAATCCCGCCAGGATCAGGATCCCGCACAGGCTCATGAGTTGCCCGGGCAGGCCCTCGAACCAGGCCGGATGACCCCCTGTTTCCGGGATGTTCCAGATCACCTTTCCGGTGCCCTCCACGACCTCGCGCACGTACTTCGATCCGATGGACAGGAAACGCACCGGCTTGCCGATCTCGTTGAGATTCATGACAGCGCCGATCACGCCCATGAGCGCGCCGCCCGCGATGAAGCCTGATGCGATCAATGTGCCTTTTTCCTTCGGAGATTCCTCCATCGCCTGCTTTTTCTTTTCTGTTTCACGATGCCCGATGCCCGAAGCACGAAGCACGAAATGGGAAACAAGCCCCCCTGCAAGCAGCGGCATGTTGATCTGTATCGGCAGGTACATGCCCAGCGCGAAAGCCAGCGGGGAAACGCCCAGCATTTCCAGCACCAGGGCGCAGAGCGCTCCGAGCCCGTACAGGGCATAGGGGATCTGTGACTGCACCATCAGGGACTGGATGATCGCAGCCATGAGATTGCCCTGGGGCGCCGGGATGCCCGGGTTGGACACGCCGCCGTCCAGAATGCCTCTTCCGCCCAGCGTGAAGCCGTATGCCTTGTGTATGAGCAGCAGCGCGAAGGATACGGAAAGGGCCGAAACGACAACGCCGAGGAATTTCCATCTCTGCTGATTCCTTGGAGTCGCGCCCAGCCAGTATCCGATCTTGAGGTCCGTGATAAACCCGCCGCACATGGAAAGCGCCGTGCACACCACGCAGCCCATGACCAAAACCACGGTCATGCCGGCCGGTCCGGAAAGCCCGACAGACACCAGCACCAGCGAGGATATGATCAGGGTGATGAGCGTCATGCCTGAAACGGGGTTGACGCCCACAATGGCTGTCGCGCGCACGGCAACCGGAGTGAACAGGAATGCAAGCAACGCGACAATAGCCAGGCCGATGCCCGCAACCCTGGCTGCGAATCCGGTTGTTCCGGCCGGAACAGCGAAAATCCAGAACGCGAGGAAGACCAGGGCCAACACGCCGATCATGATCATCAGGTTGAACTTCATCGCGATGTCCGTGTCCGTGCGTATCGTCTGCTTCTGCTTCGCGGATGTGCCCCGAATCATTTCGCGTATGCCCACAGAGAAGGAGGAAACCACGATCTTCCCCATCTTGACGATGCCGATCACGCCTGCCATGGCAATGGCGCCGATTCCGATTTTCTGCACATAAAGCGAAAAGATCTGGAGTTCGTTCATCTGCCCGATCGGGACAGTCCCGGGCGCAATGACCGACGGCATGGACTGCCCGAAATAGTACACCAGGGGGACGAGGATGAGAAAGCTGAACACGGAACCGGCTGCGATCACGGCCGAGTATTTGACTCCGATGATGTATCCCAGCCCGAAAAGCGCGGCCGTGCCGTCCATCTTGAATATCATTCTGGATTTTTCAGCCAGGCCCGCGCCGAGTTTCCCGAGGAGCAGGTCTGAACGCAGGGTCTTGGGCCAGGCGTGCAGGGCTTCCACGAGAAAATCGTACAGGCCGCCGATGCCCATGGCCAGGGCGAGGATGCGGGCCGATTTTCCCCCCCGCTCACCTGCGGCCAGAATCTCGGTGGTCGCAGTGGCTTCCGGGAAAGGCAATGTACCGTGTTCCTCAGCCACAAAATAGCGTCTCAGCGGGACGAGAAAGAGGATACCGAGGAAGCCGCCCAGCATGGACGCAATGAAGGTATGCAGCAGGCTGACCTTGAGGCCGAGTATGTAAAGGGCAGGCAATGTGAAAATGGCCCCTGCCACCACAAGCCCGGATGCAGCGCCGATAGACTGGATAATGACGTTTTCGAGTATCGTGCTTTTCCGCGCAAAGAGGCCGGCAAATCCCACTGCGAGGATCGCGATGGGTATGGCTGCCTCGAACACCTGGCCGGCAACCAGGCCCAGGTAACACGCGGAAAAGGAAAACAGGACTGCCATGGACACTCCAAGCAGCACGGATCTGGTAGTGACCTCCTGCATTTTTTTGCCCGCCGGTACATAGGGGACATATGTTTCCCCCGGTTTCAGCGGCCTGTAGGCATTTTCAGGTAAACCCTTGACTGTTTTGGAATTCGCAGGCATGCGGCCTCCCTGTTTTGACCTGTCCCTCCGGGCGCGTCCTGCCGCGCCCCTGCAATGAAAAAAGGTATTGAAAACGGATAAGGATGTCAAGACAAATGATGTAAGCTGAACCTGTCAACATCCTCGTCCTCATAAACGTCAATTGACAAAAAGATGCTTTTTTTTGTATGAAAAAAGGGAGTTTTTTTATATATTAAACCTGATTTTAGGCCGTTTTTTCCGGAATGATGCGGCAGCCGGGTGGCGTGGTTTGCGCGCCCCTTTCAGAACAGCCATATAGGGCTGCCTGCTGTCAAATGCTTCCATTTTTCAAACCATCAGGGGATATTTTACGTATCCCCGGATGAGACAATCCCCGAGGGAGACAGAATGCAGACCCTTTTAAGCTACGGTTTTGAGCAGATCGAATGGCAGGTGGCGCTTCTCTCCTTTCTATTGGCATTCATCCTTTCCAGCATCATTGCCATGACTTACGAAAAAACCTATCAGGGGCTTTCGTACTCGAAGGGCCTGGTGCACAGCATGGTGCTGGGGAGCATCATCTCCTGCCTGCTCATGATCGCGATAGGCGACAACATCGCAAGGGGTATCGGCATTGTCGGTTCCCTGGCGATCATCCGCTTCCGGACCAATCTGCGCGAACCCCGCGACCTGGTCTTCCTCTTCGCGTCGCTGGGAACCGGCGTGGCCTGCGGCGTGCAGAGCTACGCCACCGCCCTGACCGGCGCAGCCCTGTTCTGCCTGATCGCCTTCGTCCTGCACCTGTCGCCTTTCGGCGCGCGCAGAAAACACGACGGCCTGCTTCGCTTCCAGATACCCGCCAAATCCGAAACCGCCCAGAAAGTGGCCCAGATCCTCAGGGACAACACCCGGCATTTCGTCCTGGTGACCATGCGGGATGTCGCTCAGGGCCAGGCGTTCGATTATTCATACCAGGTCAAACTCGCGGATCCGGGGGACAACGAAATCCTCATAGCGGAATTGACCAAAGTGAAGGACATCCGCGGCCTGGCCTACACCAATCAGGAAGCGACAGTGGAGGTATGAGAAGGATATGAAATTCAAGGGATTCAAACAGACCTACCGTTTCAATTACTACATCATCCTCCTCGGGGTTGCCCTCCTGCTGCTCTTCTACCTGTACTCCTCCTGGATCGTCAACAAGAACTACATCGGCATTGTGGAGAGGAAATCCCATTACCTCGGGCCCCAGGAGCCGGGCAGGATCAAGAGCCTTTTCGTCGATATCGGGGATGCGGTGAAAAAAGACCAGGTTGTGGCGGTTCTGGACAATACGGATCTGCTGCTCAACCTGCGCCACCTCCAGAACGAGTTCGGTCAGATTCAGCGCCTCGGCAGGGCCCAGAGGGAACATCTGTCCATGTCCGTTCAGCGGCTGAGACTGCAGATGGAGAATGAAGCGTCGGATCTCATCGAGCGCATCTCCCTGATCGAATCGAAAAACGCGGAGCTGTCCGGCCTGAACGCAGAAATCGAAAGGCTCGAAAAGGCGGAAAAGGCGGGGCTCGGATACAGCCGGGACCTGTCCGCCCTGATCATCGAACGGGATGCGGTGGAAAGCTATCTGAGACAGCAGCGGGAAGAGCTGGGGCGGCTTTCGAAGAACATGGAGGGCATTCGCCGGTCCAGGCGCATGCTCGCGCAGGCGGATTTGGACAGCATGACCAAATCCATGGTCCTGGAACAGATGGAGCACGCTGAGGAACTGCGCCGCGAAATCGTGCTCACCGAAAACCGGATACAGCTCAGGACGCTCGTTTCACCCTGCGACGGTTATGTCACGGACCTCAACGCGAGGCAGGGGGATGTGGTTCAGGACTTCGACTCGGTCATCACGGTTGAGGAAACCCTGCCGAAGTACATGACCGTTTATATCCCGGAAAAGGCCGCCCTGAAACCGGAGCCCGGCATGAAGGCCCGCATCTATTCCTCGCGGGACAGGAAATTCAACACTTCCGGCACGGTCACATTTGTCCATCCCGGTTTCACACGCGCGGCAAACCGACTGTCCTTCAGGGGTGAGATCTTCTGGGCCAGGAAAATACGGGTGGCCCTGCCGGAGGAACATGCGCTGCTCCCCGGCGAGGTGGTGTCGGTCCGCATCGAAAACCACATTCTCCCTTTCGCGCACAACCGCAACGGCGCACGCGCCGCTGAAAAAGAAGCCGGAGCGTCAGAACCGGACAAGGGCGTTCAGCAGCCCGCTGAGATGCAGGTCCCGAAGGTTCTGTGGGAAAAATCCCGCTTCGAACCCTCAGGCCTGGCCTGGATCCCCGAACTGAACCGATACCTGATCGCGAGCGACGACACCGGGATACCTGAAACGGCCACGGATCACGCCCCTTACCTGTTTCTCATGGATCAGGATGGAAACGTGGATCCGGATCCGGTCCATCTGGAAGGCGCGTCTGTGGTCAACGACCTGGAGGCCGTTGCCCCTGCAGGGGACGGGACGTATTATCTCGTATCCTCGCAGAACATCAGCAAAAAAGAGAAAAGGCCGGGCTCACGTCAGCAGATACTCAGGATCAGGCGGACAGGCGGCCGTTTCCACGCGGACGCAGCGGTCCCTTTCCTGACCGTGCTCCTCAAATCCTATTCGCAGGAACAGGTGCGCGGCCTCGGCCTCGGCCCTTTCGAAAAAGACCGGCTGCCCGTGCTGAACATCGAGGGCGCCGCCTGTTCTGAAAATTCCCTGTACCTGGGCCTCAAGGAGCCTGTGACGGAAAAAGGGGCACTGATCTGGAAATTGACCCGCATCGACGAATTGTTCAATACTTCCAGGCTTGAAGAGGGCCAACTCACCCTTTTCGGAACCGTGGACCTGGGATCAGCCGGAAACCGGTGCGCAGGCATCTCGGACCTATGTTTTGATGCGGACGGCAATCTCTTTGCCCTCTCTACGATACCGGATGCAGGGGATGAAGACCAGGTCGGTGGATTTCACCGCATCGACCGTTTCCCTGACGGCAGGCTTGAAGCCAGGCTGCTGCGTTCATTCCCGAAAATGAAACCAGAGGGCCTCTGCTCCACAGGGCCCGGGAAATTCGTCATCGTCACGGACAGGGACAATGAAACGCCTTCCTTCATCGCCCTTTCCATAGAGGAACCATGAACCTTTCGTCCGAAAAAAAACGTTGTTTCGGGACGCTCAAGCTGTTCCCCAGCGGCATGGTTCTGATCCTGGCAGGTATGGCGATTCCGGTATCGCTGAACGCGCAGGACAGTCTGAGAACGGAACCGGACCGGATGATACAGAGAATGATCATCCCGCCCGATACCGGGCAGGCCCTTTCGGAGAACGATCTCATCACCAGCACCCTGAAGAAAAGCCGGAAACTCAATTCCCTGAGCGCTGAGGCTGAAATCGCGCGCCGCACCGCGGATGCAAGCGGATTCATGCCGAATCCCGAGCTGCGCATCAGCGACCTTTCAAACCGGACCTACCTGGAAAAGTG